>NZ_JBBMFF010000249.1:0-1753 GCF_040096185.1 Faecousia intestinalis
GGCCGACGGGGCAATCTCGGGAAGGCAGTTACGTTTTCGCCGGGGCTTTCCTGTTGCCTATCCCGTTACTGCGAGATTGCCACGTCGCTTCGCTCCTCGCAATGACAAATCTGAAAGCCGGTGCTTTCCGTTTTCCACTTTCTGCATATCGTCCCCCCTACAATCCCATACCTGAAAAACACCGCCCGATGGGATTCCCCATCGGGCGGTGCTGTTACGTATCTTATTTTGTATCTTACTTTGCAGAATAAAATGCCGTGCACAGGCGGACGAACGCATCCTGATCGGCGGCTGCCATCAGCTCGCGGGCGGAGTGCATCGCAAGGATCGGCACGCCGATATCGGCTGCGGGCATGGCCAGCAGCGACGAGGCCATGGAGCCGACCGTGCTGCCGCCGGGCAGATCGGCACGGTTCATGTAGGTCTGCAGCGGGATGTTTGCCGCATCACACAGGCCGGAGATCACGGCACAGGTGTCGGCGTCCGAGGAATAGCGCGGGCTGCGCTTCAGGGCCACGCCGCGGCCGAGCAGTGCGCCGCACGTCACGTCGGCCAGCTCCGGGTGGTTCGGGTGCACGGCGTGCGCGGCGTCGCACGAGAGCAGCATGCCGTTTACGCAGGCATCGAGATACTGCGCGCGGCCCAGGCCGAGGGCGCCGGCCAGCTTTTCGAGAATGACCGTCAGCGTGCTGCTGTCCGCGCCGCGGCGGGTGTTGCTGCCGATCTCCTCGTTGTCATAGAGCACGGCGAGGTTGATCGTGTCGCCGTCCGCGTCCAGCAGGCCGCGCAGGCAGGCGTGGACGGACGTCAGGTTGTCCAGCCGGGCCGAGGAGAGCAGGTCCTGCTCAAAGCCGACGAGCTGCGCAGGCTCGTGGCAGTAGGCGCACAGCTCAAAGGACAGAATGTCCTCCGCCGCCGCACCGAGGCGCTCGGCCAGCTTGCCCACGAGATAGCCCTTTTTCTCCCATGCGTCCTGCACCGTGCGGCACAGCGGCAGCATGTCGACGTTCGGCTTCGTGGGAACGCCCTTGTTCACCTCGCGGTTGAGGTGGATGGCGACGTTCGGGATGATGGCCAGCGGCTCGTCCCATGCGACAAGGCGGCGCGCCGGGCGCATGGGGTCGTCCGTCCGGACGAGGGCCACACCGGCAAGGCCGAGCGGGCGGTCGAGCCAGGTGTTCAGGATCGCGCCGCCGTAGGGCTCAACGCTCAGACGGCAGCAGCCGCCGGAAACGAGCTCCGGCTGCGGCTTGATGCGCATGCAGGGCCAGTCCGTATGCGAGGCGGCGATGCGGAACACATCGCGCGCGCCGACGGTGATGGCGGCGAGGAACGTGCCGCTGCTCACAAAGTAGCGGCCGCCGCGCTTCACGGCAAACGGCGCGCCCAGCTCCAGCGGGGTGAAGCCCTGCGCGGTGAGGGCCTGCTCCGCCATGGCGACGGTATGCCACGGCGAACGCCCGCCGTCCAGCCAGTGCATCAGCTCGGTGCAGAATTCAGACATGTCAGACATGGATAATCGCTCCTTTTTATAATAGTTGAGAATTAGAAATGAGAAGTTCGGAATTGGAATTGCAGGCTCCCGGAATTGTCATTGCGAGGGCGCTTCGCGCCCGTGGCAATCTCGGGAAGGCACTGCCGATTTGGAAAGGCTATCGTTAAAATGGTATGTACCGATTGCGTCTGTAGCGGCGCTCACTGCGCAGCCGTTGGCGGCTCTGCCGCCTTACGGATGCGGCGTGCCCCTTGCGGG
>NZ_JBBMFF010000250.1:0-6924 GCF_040096185.1 Faecousia intestinalis
CTTCCGCGCTGCGGCGGGCCGCCGCCCTCCGGCGTTTGTCAGAGCAGCTCTTTTCTTTCCGGAAATTTTGTTGTACAATAGCCCGGAGAAAAGAGCTCCTCTGACAAGCGTATATGCAATCGATTCAGGGGAGGGTCCTTTATGAAAAAACGAAACCGTCAGCCCCGCAGCCGCGAGGCGCTGAACAGTGAGCTGATCCGCCGCCCGATCCGGCGCTGCTGGCCGCTGTTTCTGCTGCCGACGGCGCTGGCCTTCTGCATCGGGTTCCTGTATCCGTTCCTGCTGGGCCTGTACCGCTCGTTCTGCGAATTCACCTCGCCGGTCGATTATCACTGGGCAGGCTTTTCCAACTACTTCCGCGCCTTTGCGGACGAGGGCTTCCGGCGTGCCTTCGGCTTCACGGCCGCCTACGCCGTCGTATCCATTCTTATCATTAATGTATGCGCCTTTGCGCTGGCCTACGCACTGACGCAGAAGCTACGCGGCTCGAACATCTTCCGCACGGTATTCTTCATGCCGAACCTCATCGGCGGCATCGTGCTGGGCTACATCTGGAAGCTCATTTTTGACGCCTTCCTCCGCTCGGCCTCGCTGCAGCCCCTGCTCACGAATGCGACCTACGGCTTCTGGGGCCTGGTCATCCTTGTGGCGTGGCAGCAGATCGGCTACATGATGATCATCTACATTGCGGGCCTGCAGGCCATCCCGGACGACATGCTCGAGGCCGCGAAGATCGACGGTGCTGGCCGCTGGCAGACGCTGTGGCATGTGACCATTCCGAATGTCATGCCGTCCGTCACGATCTGCGTGTTCCTGACGCTGACGAACTCCTTCAAGCTCTTTGACCAGAACCTCGCCCTGACGGGCGGCTCCCCGCAGATCCCCGGCACGAACATCTATAAGACGGAAATGCTGGCCCTGCACATCTTTAAGACGAACGGCATCGGCAACAACTGGAAGGGCGTTGCCCAGGCCGAGGCCGTGATATTCTTCATCCTTGTGGCGGCGCTGGCCCTGCTCCAGCTCCGCGCGACCCGCACGAAGGAGGTGCAGCAGTGATGCAGAGACCGCTCCGTAAGAAAAAGCGCGACATCGACGGCATCGTGCTGACCGTGCTGTTCTCCCTCGTGTGCATCCTCTATGTTATGCCCATCGTCGAGGTGCTCATCAACTCGTTCAAGACGCACAGCGCCATCAACACCGACACGTTCGCCCTGCCGAATGCCGGCACATTCGCAGGCACGAGCAACTATGTCAAGGGCATGACGTTCGGCAACTATCCGTTCCTCAAGTCCCTGCTGTACAGCATCGTCATCACCATACTGTCCGTCACGCTCATCCTGCTGTGCACGTCCATGGCCGCATGGTTCATCTCCCGCGTCGGCGGGCGGTTCTCCCGCCTGTTCTATCTGGGCTGCGTGTTCTCGATGATCGTGCCGTTCCAGATGGTCATGTTCCCGCTCGTCTCCGTGGCGAATGACCTCTATCTCAACACACCGTGGACCATCCCCGTCATCTACCTCGGCTTCGGCGCGGGCCTCGCCGTGTTCATGTTCTCCGGCTTCGTCAAGAGCCTGCCGCTCGAGATCGAGGAGGCCGCCGTTATCGACGGCTGCGGCCCGATCCGCACGTTCTTCAGCGTCGTCCTGCCCATGCTGCGCCCGACGCTCATCTCCGTCGGCATTCTCGAGGTCATGTGGGTGTGGAACGACTACCTCCTGCCCTCCCTCGTGCTCGACATCAACGAATACAAGACCATTCCCATCCATGTGCAGTATCTGCAGGGCAGCTATGGCACGGCCGACCTCGGCGCAACGATGGCCGTCATGATGTTCAGCATCGTACCGATCATTATCGTCTATCTGTTCTGCCAGAAATATATCATCAAGGGCGTCGCAGCCGGCGCCGTCAAAGGATAACCCATATGACGATCAAAGACCTTGCCCGCCTGTCCGGCTACTCCGTCGGCACGGTCTCCCGCGCCCTGAACGGCCTGCCGAATGTCAGCGAGCAGGCACGCAGCGCCATTCTGGCGCTGGCGCAGGAACGCGGATATCAGCTCAATACCAACGCGAAGTACCTCAAGCAGATCCACAGCAGCGGCATCGTCGCCGTGGTGACCGGCACATCGAACGAGCTGTTTGCCCAGATGATCGAACGCATCCAGCAGACGCTCCCCACGGACCGCTACCCGCTGACCGTGGACTACGTCGACGAAAACGAGGACCCCGTCGAGCGCGCTCTGCACCTGAGCCGCGAGAAAAAGCCCGCCGGGCTGCTTTTTCTCGGCGGCGACCGGCGGATGTACGCCAAAAGCTTCGGCGAGATCACGCTGCCGTCCGTCGTGCTGACGACCGACGCCTCCCGCCTCGGCTTCGACAATCTCTCCTCCGTGACCACGGACGACGTGGAGGCTGCGGAATGCGCCATGGAATACCTGCTGGAAAGCGGCCACCGGCGCATCGGCGTCATCGCGGGCGACCTGAGCTGCTCCGGCCCGTCGCGGCTGCGCTATGAGGGCTGCCTGCTCGCGCTGGAGCGCTGCGGGCTGACTCTGCCGGACGAATGCTGCGCCACGGCGCGCTATGCCTTTCAGGACGGCTACGACGCCGCCCTGCGGCTTCTGGAGCAGCCGGGACTGACGGCCATTTTCGCCATGTCGGACGTGATGGCCATCGGCGCCATGCGCGCGCTGCACGACCGCGGTCTGCGCATCCCCGAGGATATTTCGGTCATCGGCTTCGATGGCCTGGAGCTTGGCGAGTTCTACACGCCCAAGCTCACCACCATCCGCCAGCAGGCCAGCCTGCTGGTCGACCGCGGCGTGGCCCTGCTGCTCGGCACGCTCGAGCGCGGCGCCGTCGCACGCCACGAGACCGTCCCCTTCACGCTGGCGGTCCGCGAAAGTACCTCACACCTACCCCGGAAGGACGGAACAAACTCATGAGAACCAGTGGAATTCTGATGCACATCTCCTCGCTGCCCTCCCCCTATGGGATCGGCACGCTTGGCCAGGCAGCCTATGACTTCGCCGACTTTCTGAAGGCGGCCGGGCAGCACTACTGGCAGCTTCTCCCCATCGGCCCGACGAGCTACGGCGACAGCCCCTATCAGAGCTTCAGCACGCACGCGGGCAACCCCTATTTCATTGACCTCGATCTGCTGCGGGAGGACGGCCTCCTGACGCAGGAGGAGATCGACGCCGTCAACTGGGAGGCGCACAGCGCGCGCGTGGACTACGGCTTCCAGTACAGCGTGCGCTTCGACCTGCTCTACCGCGCCTTCCTGCGCGGCTGGGAGCGCGACGCGGACGCCGTGCGCGAATTCCGCAATGCGAACCCGTGGGTTGAGGACTATGCCCTGTATATGGCGCTCAAGCGCAGCCAGGACATGCGCTCGTGGGAGACGTGGCCGGAGGAGATCCGCCTGCGCCGTCCGGGTGCGGCCGAGACCTATGCCGTCCGGCTCGGCGACGACGTGCACTTCTTTATCTATCTGCAATATCTCTTCTTCGGCCAGTGGGACGCGCTGCGCGGCTATGTGCACGCGCTCGGGCTGGAGATCATCGGCGATCTGCCGATCTATGTGCCCTATGACTCCTGTGACGTGTGGGCGAACCCGTCCCTGTTCCAGCTGGACGAGACCGGGCTTCCAACCGGCGTGGCAGGCTGCCCGCCCGACTATTTCTCGGCCGACGGCCAGCTGTGGGGCAACCCGCTCTATGACTGGGAGCGTATGCGCCAGACGGATTACGCCTGGTGGAAGGAGCGCATCGCAGCAGCCGCGCGGCTGTTCGACGTCATCCGCATCGACCACTTCCGCGGGCTGGAGAGCTACTGGGCCATCCCCTACGGCGACAAGACCGCCCGCGGCGGCAAGTGGGTCAAGGGACCTGGCCACGACTTCGTCCGCGCCATGCAGGAGCGCTTTCCGGACCTGCGTCTCATTGCGGAGGACCTCGGCTTCCTGACGGACGACGTCATCCGGCTGCAGAAGGACTCCGGCTGGCCCGGCATGAAGGTGCTGGAATTCGCCTTCGACTCCCGCGAGCCGAGCAACTACCTCCCCCACCGCTATATCCGCAACTGCATCTGCTACAGCGGCACGCACGACAACGAAACGCTGGCCCAGTGGCTGGCGCAGACGTCGGAGACCGCGCGCGCCTATGCCGCGGAATACCTCGGCCTGACGGAGCAGGAGGGCTACGCGTGGGGCATCCTGCGCAGCGGCCTTGCCAGCGTGGCCGACACGTTCATCGCCCAGCTGCAGGACTATCTCGGCCTCGGCGCGGAGGCCCGCATGAACACGCCCGGCACGCTCAGCGACCGCAACTGGAGCTGGCGGCTGCAGCCCGGCCTGCTCACGGCGGAGCTGGCCCACCGCCTGCGCCGCATGAACACGATGTACGAGCGCCTGTAAGGCAAATATACAGAAAATGACCGCCCCCTCCGATCCGGATGAGGGCGGTCGTTGTCGGTGCGGCATGGTGCAAGTGGAAAATGGAAAGTGGATAGTGTAAAGTTACACGAAGTTTCCAGTCGCGCATTGTAGGGGAGGGGCATGCCCCTCCCGGCGCTGAACTGACAGTTGGTACAGGTTGCCGATAAAATGGTACTGGCCCCCGAATTGTCATTGCGAGGAGCGAAGCGACGCGGCAATCTCGCAGTACCGGGGTGGATAACAGGAAAGCCCCGGCGAAAACGTAACTGCCTTCCCGAGATTGCACCCCAAGGGCACTTCCTCGCGCTTCGCGCTCAGGGCGCCACGTCGCCCTTCGGCCTCCCCGCAATGACAAACTTGGGAGCCTTGCGCCGCAGAATGTGTGCCGCAGTCATTGTCAACCTGCAAGGCGCTCAGGGAGCGCCGCTGCAGGCAGCTTTGGAAATCCGTGCAAAAAACGCCCCCATCCGGTCGGATGGGGGCGCCTGCATTTGATTCAGCCGACGACGAAGCGCGCGGCAGCTTTGGCAAAATGGGCCTCGTTCCGGCTGTCTGCGATCTGCACCTGCAGAGGATGGGTAAAATTAATCGTAAACAGCTCCATAAAGTTCTTTGCGCTGACAACATGCTCGCCATCTACCACGTCAATGGCATAGGGCTGCAGCGTGGCCAGTCCGACAAATTCTCTCACGTCGCTCACGGATGCAAATCGAACGATCATGTGCTTCCTCCCAAAGAAAGACTGTCAGCTTGTCAAAAAAGTCCTTTCGGGCTTTTCCGCCAAGCTGCTTCCTCAGAATTACAATTACAGAATCAATTTTGGCAGATTTTGCAATTCTGTCGCTGCGGCGGCTTATCGAACGCGAGAGGACACCCTGACGGTTTCCTCTTTTTCCCTCCGAAACTTTCGGCTTGGCGGTTTTTTGACAGTCTGAGACTGTACAAATCCTGTTTTTTCCACTATAATGATCGTGATTATTATACCGCAAAAACGGGCAAAAGCACAATGCACGTTTTGTTCAATCTTTTTTGGGACCCTCAAAGATTTTTTGGAGAAACTCGATGAAATTTCAATGTTATACGCTTGGCTGCAAGGTCAATCAATATGAAACGCAGGCCATGGAGCAGCAGCTGCTGGCTCTGGGCCACGTCAGCGGCACAGACGCCGACGACTGCGACGCCTATCTCATCAATACCTGCACCGTGACGGCGGTCGCCGACCGCAAGAACCGCACCCTCATCCGCCGCCTGCGCCGCGAGCACCCGCAGGCCGTCATCGGCGTGTGCGGCTGCTATGCACAGGTCAACGCCGGGGAGGTCGAGGCCCTCGGCGTAGACGTCGTGTCCGGCAGCGGCGGGCGCGAGGCCTTTGTCCAGCTCGTGCTGGACGCCGTGCGGCAGAAAAAGGCCGGGCAAAACGCCGGGCAGCAGGTCCTGCTGGACGACGCCATGCGCCGCCGTGCCTTTGAGTCGCTCCCGGCCGGGAGCCTCGGCACGCGCACCCGCGCCATGCTCAAGGTGCAGGACGGCTGCTGCAACTTCTGCACCTACTGCATCATCCCCTACGCCCGCGGGCCGGTGCGCTCGCTGCCGCTGGCGCAGGCCGTGGAGCAGGCGCGCGCGCTCGAGGGCTACCGCGAGGTCGTGCTCACAGGCATCGAGGTCGCATCGTGGGGCCGCGATCTCAAGGACGGCAGCACGTTTGCCGATCTGGTCGAATCCGTCTGCCGCGCCGTGCCGCAGCTGCGCGTGCGCCTTGGCTCGCTCGAGCCGCGCGTGGTGGACGAGGACTTCTGCCGCCGCCTTGCCGCGTGCCCGAATTTCTGCCCGCAGTTCCACCTGAGCCTGCAGAGCGGCAGCGACGGCGTGCTGCGCCGCATGCACCGCCACTATGACACGGCGCGCTATCTGCAGAGCGTCCGCCTGCTGCAGCAGTGGTTCCCCGGCTGCGCCGTCACGACAGACCTGATCGTCGGCTTCCCCGGCGAGACGGAGGAGGAATTCGCCGAATCCCTCGCCTTTGCCCGCACCTGCGGCCTTGCCATGGTCCACGTCTTCCCCTATTCCCGCCGCGCCGGAACGCCCGCCGCCTCCATGCCGGGCCAGCTCTCCCGCGCGGAGAAGGCCGACCGCTCCGCCAGGGCCGTTGCCGCCGCCGCCGAGCTGCACCGCGAATTTCTGACCGCCATGTGCGGCACGGAGCAGGACGTGCTCTTTGAGCAGGTCGAGGACGGCTGGTTCACCGGCCACGCTCCGAACGGCATGAAGGTCTATGCCCGCGGCGAGGACCTGCATAATACCGTCCGCCGCGTCCGCATCGAGGGCCTGCAGGAAGAGGGCCTGTGGGGGAAGATTTTGTAAGGCTGCCAAATATGTGTTGTGGGGTCGGGGACAGCCCTGCCCGGCGCGGCGCTGCCGACTGGCACAAGGCATCGTTAAAATGGAATTGGCCCCAAATTGTCATTGCGAGGCCCCAAAGGGGCC
>NZ_JBBMFF010000251.1:0-3663 GCF_040096185.1 Faecousia intestinalis
TTCCTGCAATTTCCAAACCTCAATTTGGAACAAAATCCCTCGCTGACCGCTCTTGCAATTTAATCAGAGGTTCCTTAACAAAATGTTCAAGCAAATCGGTGAAAGTGGGATATAATGTAGGTAAAAAAGCGACGTGGGGGACGCTTTCTGCCTGCACGCCGGGAGAGAGGGACATATACTTATGGCGAAAACGGTTTTGATCGTGGAGGACGACCGCAACATTGCGGATCTTCTGCGCTTGTATCTGGAAAAAGAGGGCTACACGGTCGTCATCGCGCCGGACGGCATGCGCGGCGTGGAGCAGTTCCGCACCGTCCATCCGAGCCTTGTGCTGCTGGACGTGATGCTGCCGGGGCTGGACGGCTGGGGCGTCTGCCGCGCCATCCGCGCCGAGTCGCAGACGCCGATCATCATGCTCACCGCAAAGAGCGAAACGGAGGATAAGGTCAACGGTCTGAAGCAGGGCGCGGACGACTACATCACGAAGCCCTTCGAGATGAAGGAGGTGCTCGCCCGCATCGAGGCTGTGCTGCGCCGCAGCGGCATCGAGCCGGAGAAGAGCCGCCGCCGTCTGGAATTCGACAAGCTCATCATCGACATGGACGCCTTTGAGCTGACGGTCGACGGGAAAAAGGTCCCGACGCCGCCGAAGGAGATGGAGCTGCTGTACCATCTGGCCTCAACGCCGAACCGCGTCTATACGCGCAATCAGCTGCTCGACGAGGTCTGGGGCTTTGACTACTTCGGCGACACGCGCACGGTCGACGTGCACATCAAGCGCCTGCGCGAGAAGCTCGAGGGCGTTTCGGATCAGTGGGACCTGAAAACGGTCTGGAGCGTCGGCTACAAGTTCGAGGTGAAGTAAGCCATGCGCACGACATTTCGCCGTCAGGTCACGCTGATCGTCAGTCTGCTGCTGGCGGCGACCATCCTGCTGGGCGTGTCCTTCTGGGGCCTGTTCACGCACTATGTCATCCGGGAGCGTGAAAGCTCCCTGCGCGGAACGGCGCAGTCCGTCGTGTGGCTCACGCAGACGAGCGCCGTCTCGGACGACGTGACGACGAGCTGGGATTTTCTGCGCACGCTGTCCGTTGCCTCGTCCGCCTCCGGCAACGACATCCTGCTTTGCGATGCAGGCGGCAAGGTCGTGCTGTGCGCGCAGGACATTCAGGGCTGCTCGCACATCGGCTATCAGCTCCCGGCCGACAAGGTCGAGGCGCTGTTCAACGGCGAAAGCCCCGATCTGAATGATGAGGCGGCTGAAATCTACGGCCAGAAGCGCGTGGCCGTGGCGCTGGCCAGGACATCGTCCAACGGCGACCGGCAGGGCATCGTGCTTGTGTCTGTGGAGCGCGAGACGATCTCCGAGCTGACGACCGGTGCGCTGAAGATCTTCATGCTTACGGCGCTGGCCGTGTTTGCCGTGGCGCTGCTCGCAACGCCGTTCCTCACAAACCGCGAGACGAAGCCGATTCAGGACATGGCCGCCGCGGCGCGCCAGATCGCCCACGGCAATCTGAATGTCCGCGTTTCGACGAACTGCCAGACCGAGGAGATGGAGGAGCTGGCTGTCGCCTTCAACAATATGGCGGCCGCCATGCAGAATGCCGACACCGCGCGTCAGGAATTCGTGGCCAATGTCAGCCATGAGCTGAAAACGCCGATGACAACCATCGCGGGCTATCTGGACGGCATGCTCGACGGCACGATCCCGCAGCCGGAGCAGCGGCACTATATGGAGCTGGTCTCCACGGAGGTGCGGCGGCTGTCACGGCTCGTGCGCAACATGCTGGAGATTTCCCGCCTGAAGGATCAGGGCATCCCGGCTGACAAGCTGGCGGATTTCGACCTCTGCGAGGCGGCGGGGCAGGCGCTTTTGAGCTTTGAGCAGCGCATCAACCGCAAGCACCTGAATGTCGATGTAGATATGCCGGAGCTCGGCGTGACTGTGCGGGCCATGCCGGACGCCGTAACGCAGGTGCTCTATAACCTCATCGACAATGCCGTGAAGTTCATCGATGACGGCGGCACGCTCTCTATCCGCGTGGAGCGCAGCGGGAATAAGGCCGTCACCACGGTCGGCAATACCGGCCCGACCATCGCGCCGGAGGAGCTGCCGCTCATCTTCGATCGCTTCCATAAGACGGACAAGAGCCGCTCGACCGACCGCGACGGCGTCGGCCTCGGCCTGTACATCGTCAAGACCATCGTGCTGGCACACGGAGAGGATATCTATGTGACGAGCCGCGACGGCAAGACGGAATTCACGTTTACCCTGCCGCTGGTCCTCTGACCGGCGAGACGAAACCCCGAAAGGAGGGCGTGTTGTGGATAAAATGACTCCCATGGATCCGGAGTATCAGGAGACCCCGCCGGAATGGCAGCCCGGCACGCCGGGGTATTACGGAACGGGCCGCCTGCCGAAGCCGCCCCGCTCGCATACCGGCCTGATCGTCGTGCTGCTGTGCGTGATGATCGTGGCGAACGTCATCACAGTGCTGATGCTCCTGACGCTGCGCATGCGTGCCGTGCAGAAGAACACGACCGTCGGCGCGGAGACGGAGACCGACGTCACGCCGACGCTGACTGCGCCATCCGGCCACAGCGTCGAGCCGACGGAGCCGCGCACGAACGGCACGGGCACGCTGCAGATCAGCGCCGAGGACACGCAGACGCGCTCCGCCGGAGAGATCTACACGGCGATGCGGCCGAGCCTTGCGCTGGTGTACGCGGACGGAAACGGCGGCACGGCCATCGTCATGACGGCGGACGGCTACCTTATCACGAACGCGCACACCGTTTCCGGCGCGGAGAGCATCACAGTGCAGCTCAGCGATGGCACGGAGTATGCGGCGGCCCTGTCCGGCATGGACGAGAGCAGTGATCTGGCCGTTCTGAAGATCGAGCCGGAGACGGCACTGCAGCCCGCGGAGTTCGGCGATTCTGCCGGGGCTGCAGCGGGCGACACCGTCTATGTGTTCTCCCATCCGTTCGGTGCGGCGTTTGACAACGCCACCATGACGGACGGCAGCATTGCCGCCGTGCAGAGCGGCGTGCGCATCGGCGCGGAGACGCTCAACGTGTTCCAGACGGATGCCGCGCCGGACAGCGGCAGCGCAGGCGGACCGCTCGTGAACGAGGCCGGGCAGGTCATCGGCATCTGCATCGACCATGTCGGCTCGTATGTGTCCTACCAGACCGTGCCGGAGTTGGGCTTTGCCATCCCGATCAGCGAGGCGAAGACCATTCTCGACGATCTGATCGTCAACGGCTATGTCAGCGGGCGCGTTTCGCTCGGACTGACGGTCTCGGAGATCCCGGAGACCTACCGGCGCTTCTGGGGCCTGCCGAGCGGCGTCGTCATCGAGTCGGTCACGGCGGGCAGCAACGCCTACTATGCGGGCCTGCACGCGGGCGACGTGATCTGCCAGCTGGGCGACAGCGCCGTCACGAACCTCAACGACTACCGCAGCATTCTCAGCGCCTGCCATGTCGGCGAAGAGCTGCGCGTATATATCTACCGTGACGGGCGGCAGTATTACACGGATGTCACGCTGACCGGAAAGGGCGAAAGCCCATCCGAGATTGCGACGGAGCAGATGCAGAACGAAACGGAATAAACGGAATATGGTTCGGCCGGCCGGCGGGAAGCTCCCCCGGCCG
>NZ_JBBMFF010000252.1:0-32828 GCF_040096185.1 Faecousia intestinalis
TTTGGCTAGCCCTTCCCGCTACCGGGCGGACTCGGGACTTTCACCCTATAGAACGTGCGCTCACCGGGCGCACATAACAAAACAGCCGTCTCATTACGAGACGGCTGTTTTTGCTGTCTGCATCTCGTCGATCCCGGCGGCGCAGTCGTGGGGGATCGGCTTCCAGTCCACATGGGAGAACAGCGCGATGACCGTGCTGATGCGGCCGATGACGTCGAACAGCGGGAACGTCACGGCAAACCAGAGCTTCCGGTACCATGGCAGGGCGGGCATGTGCCGCCGCTCCGTCAGGAAGACATAGAGTGCGATGACCGCGTTCCGCAGCCAGCGCTTCCCGAAGCCGGCGGCCCATGCCAGCAGCGCCGCGCCGACCACGCCGAAGCTCTCCTTTGTGAACAGCCACAGCGCAATGGCACACAGCAGCCGGGCGGCGTAGGTGAAGATGCTCCACAGCGCGCGGGGGCAGACGAGCAGGAACATGTCGTAGGACATGAAGGCCGTCGGGGCGTCGTGCGACGTGAACACATGCTTCCACAGCGGCCAGCCCGTCTCGGCAAAGGCCTGCAGGTGACCCTTTGCCCAGCGGATGCGCTGGCGCAGCGCGATGCGCAGGGAGACGGGCTGCTCGTCATAGAACACGGCTGCATCGCAGTAGGAGATGGGATAGCCTGCAGCGACGGCGTCAGCCGTAAAGGCGCGGTCCTCCGTCAGCGAGGTGTAGTGCCAGCCGTTTTTGACCAGCTCAGAGGCGAACAGGAAGCCCGTGCCCTGAATGCGCGTGGCCAATCCGAACACAGAGCGCGCGCGGTGTTCCATGCGCACAGTTCGCAGCCAGTGCAGGGCATAGGAGGCGGAGATCCAGTTGTCGCCGAAATTTTTGCTGGCACGGCAGGACGTTACGATGCGCTCGCCTGCGTCAAAGGCCTCATTCATGCGCGAGACATAGTCGCGGTTGAGCAGGTTGTCTGCGTCAAATACAAAATAGCCCTCAAAGGCATCCGTTCCGTAGTCCCGCGCGATGCAGGAAAACAGATATTCCAGCGCGTAGCCCTTTGTGCGGTGGTCCGGGTCGCAGCGCTCATAGCAGACCGCACCGCCGCTGCGCGCCGCCTGCGCCGTCCCGTCCGTGCAGTTGTCGGCCACGACAAAGACCGTGAGCAGCTCCGACGGGTAGTCCTGCAGGCGGATGCTCTCGAGCAGACGGCCGATGACGGCCTCTTCGTTGCGCGCCGCAATGACGATGGCATAGCGGTGCTGCCGCCGTGCGGGTGCAAAGCGCCGTGTGGCGAACAGACCGACGATGGCGTAGACGGTATAATAGCAGCTCATCGCGCCGAGCAGGGCGCCGATGGCGGCAAAAATTTTGGGCAGCAGATGCAGCATAGGCGGCACTTCCTCTTTCGAACTCAAAATGCACGCCTGATTATAGCACAGAAGGTCGAAAAAGGAAATGCCGCCCGGATTAAGATTTTATGAACGTTAGATGTGTTGACGCAGTGCCGCAAGAGCCTTTTTCTCGATGCGGGAGATCTGCACCTGCGAAACGCCGAGAATTTTGGCCGTTTTGTCCTGCGTCAGGCCGTGAAAATAGCGCAGGCGGATGACCATCTGCTCGCGGTCGGTGAGCTGGGCGATCGCCTCGCGCAGCGCAATGCGTTCCAATATTTTCTCCTCCATTTCTCCCTCGGTCAGGACGTCCTCCAGCGCAAAGCCGTCCTCGCCGGAGCGCCGCTGCAGGGACTCCGTCGCGCAGGTGGCTGTCTCGGCTACGGCGATGTCCTCCGGCTGCAGGGCCGTGGCCTCGCTCAGCTCTGCCAGCGTTGGCTCGCGGCCGAGCGTGCCGGTCAGCCGCTGACGCGCGGTGCGGATGAGGGCGGCGCGTTCCTTCAGGCTGCGGCTGACCTTGATGGTGCCGTCGTCCCGCAGAAAGCGGCGGATCTCGCCCGCGATCTTCGGCACGGCATAGGTGGAAAACTGCGTGCCGTAGCTCAGGTCGAACCCGGCCACGGCCTTGAGAAAGCCGAGGCAGCCGAGCTGATACAGGTCGTCCGGGTCGACGCCGCGCCCGAAAAATCGCCGCGCGACGGACCAAACGAGGCCGGAATTCGCCTGAATCAGCGCCTCTCCCGCCTCGCGGTCTCCGTCGCGGGCGCGGATGAGCAGCTCCTCCTGATTCATTTTTTTCCACCCCGGCGTACAATCCGGCGCTTCATATGGACGGTCGTACCCTTGCCGGGCACGGAGCTGATGCGGAACTCGGTCATAAAGCTCTCCATGATGGTAATGCCCATGCCGGAGCGCTCCTCTCCACCGGTCGTGAACATGGGACGGCAGGCCTGCTCAAGGTCCGCGATGCCGCAGCCGCGGTCCTTGACCATAATGTCCAGCACATTGTCCGGCAGCAGCCGTGCCCGCAGGATGACCGGCCCGATCGTCTCGGGGTAGGCGTGGACGATGCAGTTCGTCACGGCCTCGGACACGGCCGTCTTGATGTCGCCCAGCTCGTCGAGCGTCGGGTCGAGCTGCGCGGCAAAGCAGGCAATGGCAGAGCGCGCAAAGGCCTCATTGGCCGAGCGGCTGGGAAATTCCAGATTCATGTAGTTTTCGCTCTTCATCGGTTGCATTCCTCCCTGATCTCCGTGATTTTTTCGATGCCCGCCGCGCGCAGCACCTTATAGGGCTGGGGCGGGATGTTCTGCAGCAGCAGGCGGCCCTGCAGCGTGTTCATGCGGCGCAGCGTATGGATGACCACGGCGATCCCGCTGGAATCCATGAATGTCACATCGCGGAAGTCCAGAATGCAGCGAAGGGGAAGGTAGAGATCGATCTTGGCTGACAGCGCCTGCATGATTTCCCGGGCGGCATGGTGGTCGATCTCGCCCCGCAGCGCGATCGTCAGCTGCCTGTCCTGCACATAGCTCGTCAGATTCATTGGTATGGTTCGCCTCCAGCAAAAAAATAACGCACACGGAACCCGTGTGCGTTTAGTATAAAGCACTGCCCGCGCGCCGTTTGTCGAAGCGGATGCGCGGGCGGTAATTTTATCAGGAAACAAACCAGTAGTTGCGTGCCGTGTGCACGGCCTGCAGGGAGTCGTCACGGTAATTTGGCTCGAGACCCTCGACCAGCAGGTCGACGGTCTCGACCTCCGGCAGGGCGCTCAGCGAAGCGACGATCTCGCGCACGGCCATGCGCTCCTGCTCGGCCGTGCGGCAGCCCTCGAGAAATTCGGCTGTTAGGTCGAGCGTGCATACGCCGCCTGCCAGCTTGAGGGACAGAATTTTCGTGCCCTGCGGGATGGAGTTTTCCAGCCCGTTTTCGCCCTCGAGCGCCAGCAGGGCCTCCAGCACACACTGCACGCTGCTGGTGCCCTCGGCGAGCGTGAGCTGCATCGGCACCTGCGCCAGCAGCGGCATCGTGTCGCAGGTCAGGCTGAGCGTGACGTCCAGCGTTCCGTCCAGTGCAGGCACATAGATCATGCGCTCGTCGCGTGCAAGGCCGTTCTCCAGCTCCAGCACATACAGCCGCTCCACGGGCGCGCCCGCGATCCAGAGATCCACGGTCTGAATCTGCGGCAGCTCCGTCAGGGAATTCACAATGGCATAGACGGCCAGCCGCTCCGTGTTCCAGCTGCGCGGCATCCCCGTCAGGAACTGCGAGGAGAGATCGACGGTGCAAACGCCGTTTTCTACACTGACGCTGCGCAGTGCCGTGCCCTCGGGAATGGCGCTCTCGCTTTCCGGCAGGGCCAGCAGGCGGCGCACGATCTCCGCGGGCCGGTCGGCCGCATTCATGGCGGCGACGGTCTGCGTTTCGCGCACGAGGTAGCGCTGCGCCTCGTCCGGCACATAGAGCACGAGCTCCTCCTCCTGCTCCTCCATGCCGTTGTCGCGCAGCAGGATGTCTTTGGCGGCCAGCACATCGGCCGCGCCGTCGCCGCTGCGCAGAATGCTCACGCGCTGCACACCGGGCAGCTGCAGGAGCGTCCGGGCAAGGCAGGCGTTGAGAATGGTGCGGTCGAGGCTCCGGCACGGTATGCCGGAAAAGACCAGCTCCGCCGTGCCCTCGGTCAGGCCAATGGACTCCAGCGCCCAGTCTGCGGGCAGGGGAGTGCGCAGCTCCGGCGAGGCGGGCCCCTTCAGGTATTGCAGCACGACGGTGCGCAGATCGACGTCTGCCTCGAGCGGCGCGGCCTCGGCGCGGATCACGCCGTCCTCGCCGCCGAAGGCGACCTCAGCACAGCGGTAGTAGAAGGAAAACGGGGCGTCCGCCTGCTCTGCGGGCGCGGTGGTGCAGGCGCACAGCAGCACAAGCGGGAGCAGCAGAAGCAGCAGGCGTCTCATGTTTCGTCCTCCTCCAGATCAAAATGCGGGAACCGCACGGTGAAGATCGTGCCGCCGCCCGGCCGGGCCTGCACAGTGATGGTGCCGTAGCTGCGCTCGACCATGTCGTGCACGATGGAAAGGCCCAGCCCGGCGCCGCCCGCGGCGCGGGAGCGTGCCTTGTCCACGCGGTAAAAACGCTCGAAAATATGCTCCATGGACTCAGGCGGGATGCCTGCACCGCTGTCCTCGACGCGCAGCTCCACCTGATCGCCCGCCCGGCGGATGGACACGCCGACCCAGCCGTCCTGCCGGTTGTATTTGATAGCATTTTCCGTTAGATTGAATACGATCTGATACAGATCGTCCTCCACAGTCATGACGCTGCAGTCCGGCTCGAACGTTGTGTCGATGCCGATGCCGCGCAGCCGCGCCAGCGGCAGCAGCATGCGCACAACCTTCCGCACGACGGGCGCGGCGTCGAGAATTTCACGCTCCTCCTCCACGCTGCTGTCGAGCTTTGTGAGCGTCAGGAGCTTCTGCGTCAGGCGGCCGAGGCGGTCTGCCTCGCGGCCGATGTCGCCGATGAACTCGCGCTGCGTCTCGGGGTCCATCTCGTTTTGCAGGATGGAGTCGGACAGCAGCTTGATGGAGGCCAGCGGCGTTTTCAGCTCGTGGGACGCGTCGGAGACGAACTGCCGCCGCCGCGCCTCGGAGCTTTCCAGCCTTGCGGCCAGCTCATTGAAGGCCCGGCTCAGGCGCTCGACCTCGTCGTGCCCGCGGACGGGCGACTGCTGGGAATAGTCGCCCTCGCGCATGCGGCCGACCTGATTCAGAATGGCGCGCATGCGCCGCGAGAATGCGGCCGAGAAGAACAGGGAGAACAGCACGACGCCGCCCTCCAGCGCAAACGAAATGCGCAGAATGTTGCGCTCCAGCGCGGCGATCAGCTCGCCCTGATCCGTGTCGTACGACATGAGATACACGGCCCCCAGCGTTTTGCCGCCGCGTATGAGCGGAACGGCGGCGTGGCTTTCTACGGCGCCGTCGGCATAGCGGGCGAAAAAGACGTCGCTGCCCTCCAGCGCCGTGACAAGCTCCGGAAACAGCAGCGTCTTTCCCTCGGCGTTGCCGGTGGTCAGGGAATCGTATACGGCAACGCCCGCAGCGTCAGTCACGACGGTGCGGGTGGTGTGCAGCTCCTCCATGGAATTTACGGCCTGCGCGGCCCGGCCTGCGGAAAGCTCGTCGAGCTGCAGCAGGGCATTGCTCAGCAGCTGCGCCTTGCTCTCGAGCGAATCGGCCTGCGCGTGGAACGTCATGCTGCGGATGGTCGTCGAGGCATAGAGGTTCAGCAGGAACAGGGCGGCCGCCGTGATGAGGATGTAGGCGGCGGCATAGCGGAGCTGTGAGCTGGCAGGCAGAAAGCTGCGGCGTTTACGCTTTGAAATAGTACCCAACTCCCCACTTTGTCATGATATATTCCGGCTCTGCCGGAACAGTCTCCAGCTTTTCGCGGATGCGGCGGATGTGGACGTCCACTGTGCGGATATCGCTGCGATACTCATAGCCCCAGATGAGGTCGAGCAGGTTCTCGCGGGAATAGACGCGGTTCGGGTTGCGGATGAGCAGCTCGACAAGGTCGAACTCGCGGGCCGTCAGCTCGACGGGCTTGCCGTCCTTATAGACGTTGCGCTCCTGTGTGTCGACAGTCAGGCTGCCTGCCGTGATGCGGTTGTTCTGGTTCTCCAGCCCGCCGCTGCGGCGCAGCAGGGCGCGGATGCGCGCCTTCAGCTCCAGAATGTTGAAGGGCTTTGTCAGATAATCGTCCGCGCCGTGCTCAAAGCCAAGCAGCTTGTCCATGTCCTCTGTGCGGGCAGTGAGCATGATAATGGGAACGTCCGAAAATTCCCGGATGGTGCGGCAGGCGGTCAGCCCGTCGACCTCCGGCATCATGACGTCCAGCACGATGAGCCGGATGTCCGGATCGCGCGCCAGCTCGATGGCCTCACGGCCGTTGCTGCCGGTGACGACCTGATAGCCGTCGTTCTGCAGGTTGAAGCGAATGCCCTTGACCAGCAGCTCTTCATCATCTACGACCAGTATTTTCATGGTTCTTCCTCCACCGTGACCAGTTCCCGGAGCTTTTCCAGCTTGCCCTCGCCGATGCCCTCGACCGCAATGAGCTCCTCCACGCTGCGGAAGGGGCCATGCGCCTCGCGGTAGTCCACGATGCGCTGTGCCAGCACCTCGCCAATGCCGGGAAGCGTTGTCAGCTCCTGCGCCGTGGCGCGGTTGAGATCGAGCGGACCCGGCTCCGTGGGCGGCTGCGTTGCGGCCTCCGTCGGCGCTGCCGTCGATTTCTCTGTCGGAGCGGAAGCCGCCGGGACGGACGGCAGGGCAGACTCCGTCTGTGCGGGGACGGTGCGCGCCGTGCGCACCGTAACGCCGTCCGTATGCTGTGTCCAGCGCGCCACGCCAAAGCCCAGACAGAAGGCAAGAAAGACGGCCGCCAGGGTGATGACCCAGTTCCAACGCGGTTTCTGCTCCATTTTCGCTCTGCTCCGTTGACATAATCCGGATTTTTGTTATAATGTGTCTGTCGGACCGGCACGCGGTGTCCCACGCGGCCTGTCCATCCTCATTATATCACACAGTTCCGCCCTGCGGCAATGCCGCCGCGGCGTTTTTGGAGGAGAATATGAAAAAAAGACTTTTGTCCGGGCTGACCCTGCTGGCCCTGCTGCTGCAGTGCCTGCTGCTTCCGGCCTTTGCGGAGCCGACAGACGCACCGGCCGATCCCACGGAGCCGTCCGCCTCGGAGACTGTGGCTGATGCTACGGAGCCGGATGCCTCGGAGCCGGGTGCGACCGACGCCGCAGAGCCGACGGCGGAGACCGCGGCTCCTGCTGAAAACGACAAGGCACCCGCTGCCGTGACGGATGAGACGCCGCCCGCGCTGAACGATTTTGGCCAGTATCTCGATACCACGGTGCAGGCCAAGGCGGCGGCGCTTGTGGAGCTGAACAGCGATACGCTCGTCTATGGCATGAATCTGGACGAAAAGGTCTATCCCGCCAGCCTGACGAAGATCATGACGTGTATGCTGGCGCTGGAGCATGGAAACCTCGACGACATCGTGACGGTCAGCCATGAGGCTCTGCAGGATCTGAATGCAGCGGGCAGCTCTGCCGGCCTGCTCGAGGGCGAGCAGCTGTCTCTGCGCGAGCTGCTGTACTGCGTGATGATCTCGTCCGCCAACGAGGCCTGCAACGTCGTGGCGGAGTACATCGCGGGGGATATCCCTTCGTTCGTGGCGCTCATGAATGCGCAGGCGGCGGCCCTCGGCATGACAGGCACGCATTTTGCCAATGCCCACGGCCTGCATGACGAAAATCACTATACCACCGTGCACGACCTCGTTACGCTGGCGCGCTGGGCCTGGCAGAGTGAGCAGTTTCAGGAATTCTCCACGCAGACATCCCACACGGTGCCTGCGACGAACAAGTCCGAGGAGCGCGTGCTCCGCACGACGAACTATCTGACGAGCGGACAGACCGTCGGAAAATACTACTATGACAAGGCGCGCGGCATCAAGACCGGCTTCACGACGCCTGCGGGCGGCTGCCTCATCTCCACGGCGGAGAGTGGTTCGCTGCATTTCCTCAGCGTCGTCTGCGGCTGCGAGACGCTGCAGAACGACGACGGCACGGAGACGGACCAGCGCTTCACGGAGACGAAGCGGCTGTTCGAATACGGCTTCAATCATTTGAACAGTGTGCAGGTGCTGGCGGACACGGCCCTTGTGGACATGCCGCAGGTGCTGTATGCCGACGGACGCGACAGCGTCGTCGTGCGCGCGAAGGACAACATCTCCGTTCTGCTGCCGGACAGCTGCGATACCTCCGGCATCACGCTGACCGTGCAGTATGATTCCGAAGCGCCGCTCGAGGCGCCGCTTGAGGCCGAGACGAAGGTCGGTACCGTCAGTGCCGTGCTGGACGGCAAGGTGCTGGCGACCTGCGACCTCGTGACGCTGACGGCCGTGATGCGCTCCACGCCGAAATACGTCGCCAAGCAGACCGAAAGCATGCTGGCGAAGATCTGGAAGGGCATGTGGCGGCTGTGGTTCGTGACCGTACCGGTGCTGCTGGCACTGGTGTTCTGGCTGATCGTCGCCATCCTGCGCTCCGTCAATCGCCGCCGCGCGAAGAAGCGCGCCATGCGCGCGCGCCGTCCGGGAGCCCGTCAGGGCAGGGAGGACCGCCGTGGATGAGCTCAATGCCCTGCGCGCGGCCTGCGCGGGCTGCACGGGCTGCGGCCTTGCTGCCACGCGCCACAGCGTCGTGTTCGGCGTCGGACCATGCCCCTCGCCCGTCGTCTTCATCGGGGAAGGCCCCGGCCAGCAGGAGGACCTGCGCGGCGAGCCATTCGTCGGCCCGGCCGGGCAGCTGCTCGACGACATGCTGTCCATCATCGACCTCGGGCGGCACAACTGCTATATCTGCAATATCGTCAAATGCCGCCCGCCCGGAAACCGCGACCCGCAGCCGCAGGAGCAGGACGCCTGCTTCGGCTGGCTCGAGCGGCAGCTCCGGCTGCTGCAGCCGAGCATCATCGTCTGCCTCGGGCGCATTGCGGCCATGCGGCTCATCCGGCCGGATTTCCGCATCACGCGGGAGCATGGCCAGTGGTTCGAGCGGAACGGCGTGCGCTATCTTGCCATGTATCATCCCTCCGCTCTGCTGCGGGACCCGGCGCGCCGCCCGGAGGCATACACGGACCTGCTGACGCTGCGCGAGGCCGTGCGGACGCTCGGTCCGCTGCCGAATGCCTGAACCCGTACCGCCCCGCCGGATTTTTTTCGCGGCGGGGCGCTCTTTTTTGCGGAAAACGGTTGTAATTTTTGTAATAATTTGTTACCATAGAGAAAAAGATGAAGGGAACTGCCTATGAAACTGATCTCGTGGAACGTCAACGGCATCCGCGCCTGCCTGCAGAAGGGCTTTGAGGACGCCTTCCGGACGCTGAACGCCGATTTCTTCTGCCTGCAGGAGACGAAGGCACAGCCGCATCAGGTCGAACTGGACCTGCCGGGCTACCGGCAGTACTGGTACTCCGCCGAGAAGAAGGGCTACTC
This sequence comes from Faecousia intestinalis, assembly GCF_040096185.1. Classification (NCBI taxonomy): domain Bacteria; kingdom Bacillati; phylum Bacillota; class Clostridia; order Eubacteriales; family Oscillospiraceae; genus Faecousia; species Faecousia intestinalis. The sequence goes on from NZ_JBBMFF010000252.1 coordinate 9,463, forward strand.
CGGCACGGCGATCTTTGCCCGGTACGAGCCGCTCGCCGTGACCTACGGCGTCGGCGTGGAGGAGCTGGACCACGAGGGGCGGCTCATCACGCTGGAATATCCGAACTGCTTTATCGCAACGTGCTACACGCCCAACGCGCAGGACGGATTAAAGCGCCTTGACCACCGCATGGCCTGGGACGATGCGTTCCGCGCCTATCTCGTCTCGCTCGACCGGCAGAAGCCGGTGATCGTCTGCGGCGACCTGAATGTGGCGCATCAGGAGATCGATCTGAAGAACCCCGGCCCGAACCGCGGCAACGCGGGCTTCTCGGACGAGGAGCGCGGCAAGTTCACCGAGCTGCTGCAGGCCGGGTTCACGGATACGTTCCGCTACCGCAATCCCGACCTCACGGGCGCGTATTCGTGGTGGAGCTACCGCTTCCACGCGCGGGAGAAGAACGCGGGCTGGCGCATCGACTATTTTCTTGTGTCCGACCGCCTGCGCGAGTCCGTTGCGGCCGCGCCCATTTATCAGGAAATTTACGGCTCCGACCACTGTCCGGTCGGCCTGGAGCTGGATATGGAGGTATCTGCATGAAAAAGCAACGCATTATCCGCTGTCTCAGCGCGCTCCTGTGCTTGTGCCTGCTGGCAGGGTTCGCCCCTGCGGCCATGGCCTATTCGAATGTCAGCGACTGGGCAAAGTCCGAGGTCGCGGAGATGGAGGCGCTCGGCCTGCTGCCGGACTGCCTGCTGAACGCCGACCTTTCCGCCAATATCACGCGCGGCGAGATGTGCAAAATGGCCGTCGAGGTCTATGAGAACCTGATGAACGTGGAGGCATCCTGCGCCAGTGGGGCCAGGTATTTCACGGACACGCAGGAGATGGAGATCAACTTCGCCTTTGAGCAGGGCATCATCAACGGCTACGAGGACCAGACGTTCCGCCCAAATGAGTCGCTGAGCCGTCAGGACTTCTTCAAGATCACCTATAACCTGATGACGCGCGCGCTGTTCTGGAAGGACGAGAGCGTCGAGCCGTCCGACCTTTCCCAGTTTACGGACGCAGCCTCCGTCAGCGACTATGCGTTCGAGCCGACGCAGTATATGGTCGCGCTCGGCGTGGTGCGCGGCACCGGCACGGCCCTTGAGCCGAAGGGCACGACGGAGCGGCAGGCGGCCATCGCCATGTTCCGCCGCGCGTATTACATTGTCAGCGAGTGGCTGCGCAAAAATGATGATATGCCGGTCGATCCGGACCCGGATGACGACGGCGGCTACAGCGGCATCCCGGCGTGGGCCGTTGCAGAGTTCTCTGAGGTCGTGAAGCTCGGCATCATCCCCTCGAGTCTCGACAATGCCGACCTGAGCAAGCCCATCTCCCGCGCCCAGATGTGCTCCATTGCCATGCTGGCCTATAACGGCCTGATGGGCACGGAATATACGCCGTCCGGCACGGCGCACTTCACGGATACGAACGATCCGGACGTGAACGCGGCCTATGAGCTCAAGATCGTGCAGGGCTATGGTGACGGCCGCTTCGGCCCGAACGATACGCTGACGCGCGAGCAGTTCTTCAAGATCTCGTGCAACTTCATGCAGACCGTCGGCTATCCGACGGAGCAGAATCCGCGCGTGAACCGCTATTCCCTCAGCGAATTCTCCGACCTGAAGCAGCTTGCCGAGTGGGCGAAAACGCCGACGCGCCTGCTGTGCTACATCGGCGCGGTCAAGGGCAGCGACGGCAAGCTTCTGCCGCAGTCGTCCACCAGCAGCCTGGAGGCGCTTGTGATCTTCCTGCGCTGCTATAAGTTCACCACATCGTGGGACGGCACGATCGAGCAGCCCTCGCTGGCGGACGATCTGGTGGCCTACGCGCTGACGTTCGAGGGCTATGACTATGTCTACGGCGGCACGACGCCCGCGGGCTTCGACTGCTCCGGCTTCGTGCAGTATGTCTACCGCCACTTCGGCTTCAACATCACGCGCACGGCGACGTCGCAGTATTATAACGACGGCGAGCATGTCAGCCGCAGCGAGCTGATGCCGGGCGACCTCGTGTTCTTCGGCTCCGGCGGTGAGATCACGCATGTCGGCATTTACATCGGCGGCGGACGTTTCATCCACGCGGCCAATCCGCGCAAGGGCGTCATCATCAGCTCCCTGAGCGAGAGCTATTACAACGCCCGCTACTTCGGCGCGAACCGCATCATTTTTGAATGAACCATACGATCAAACATATAAAGCAGGCGTGTCATGTTTGGCACGCCTGCTTTTTACGGTGGCATAATAGCATGGGAAAGATCGTATTGTGCGAAACTGCATAGATAATGACTGTTATATTGCGCAATTTTGGAGAAAATATTTTCATCTGTACCTCTTGACAAAATTCAAAATGGTGGTATCATGGGGTCAAAAGAGGTTAGCACTCAACAAGCGAGAGTGCTAAAGAAGCTCCGGCGAATGCGTCGGATGCTTCTTGAAACCCCTCGGCGGAATTCGCCGCCGGAGAGGAGAATGAGGTTATGAACACGAATCAGTATACGCAGAAAACACTGGAGGCCCTGCAGAGTGCGCAGACGATCGCAGCGGCGCATCAGAATCAGCAGATCGAGCAGGCCCACCTGCTTCTGGCTCTGCTGCAGCAGGACGGTGGGCTCATCCCGCAGCTGCTGAAGAAAATGGGCGTGAGTGTCGAGAGTCTGACGGCTGCGGCGCAGGCGGCTGTGGAAAAGCTGCCGGGCGTCAGCGGTTCCGGCCGGGATGCCGACAAATTCTATATTTCCCGCGGCATGGACAGCCTGATGGCTGAGGCCGAGCGCACGGCGCAGGGCATGCGGGACGAATACGTCTCCGTGGAGCACCTGTTCCTTGCCATGCTCGACACGGCCGACGAGACCGTCGCGCCGCTGTTTGCGGACTATCGCATCCGCAAGGAGGACTGCCTGAAGACCCTGCAGGCCATCCGCGGCAGCAGCCGCGTGACGACGGACAGCCCGGAGGACACCTATGAGGCGCTGCAGAAATACGGCACCGATCTGGTGAAGAACGCCCGCGAAAAGAAGACGGACCCGGTCATCGGCCGTGACGACGAGATCCGAAACGTCATCCGCATCCTGTCGCGCAAGTCGAAGAACAACCCCGTGCTCATCGGCGAGCCGGGCGTCGGCAAGACGGCCATTGCCGAAGGGCTGGCGCAGCGGATCGTCCGCGGCGACGTGCCGAAGTCCCTGCAGGACAAGACGATCTTCTCGCTGGACATGGGCGCGCTCATCGCGGGCGCAAAGTACCGCGGCGAATTTGAAGAGCGCCTGAAGGCCGTCCTGAACGAAGTGAAGAACTCCGAGGGCCGCATCATCCTGTTCATCGATGAGCTGCACACCATCGTCGGCGCAGGCAAGACTGAGGGCAGCATGGACGCGGGCAACCTGCTCAAGCCGATGCTGGCGCGCGGCGAGCTGCACTGCATCGGCGCAACGACGCTCGATGAATACCGCAAGTATATCGAAAAGGACCCCGCGCTGGAGCGCCGTTTCCAGACCGTGCTCGTCAAGGAGCCGTCCGTCGAGGACACCATCGCCATCCTGCGTGGCCTGGAGGAGCGCTACGAGGTCTTCCACGGCGTGAAGATCACGGACCCCGCCATCATTGCGGCAGCCACGCTGTCCGACCGCTATATTACAGACCGCTTCCTGCCGGACAAGGCCATTGACCTTATCGATGAGGCCTGTGCCATGATCCGCACGGAGATGGATTCCATGCCGACGGAGTTGGACGTTATCCGCCGCAAGATCATCCAGATGGAGATCGAAGAGGCTGCGCTGAAGAACGAGACCGACGAGCTCTCGCAGGGCCGTCTGACGGAGCTGCGAAAGGAGCTGGCTGAGCAGCGCGATAAGTTCAACGCCATGAAGGCCCAGTGGGAAAACGAGAAGAATGCCATCGGCAAGGTCCAGCAGCTGCGTGAGCAGATCGAAAAGCTCGGCGCGCAGATCGAGCAGGCCGAGCAAAGCTATGACCTCGAGACGGCTGCCCGCCTGAAGTACGGCGAGCTGCCCGAGCTCAAGAAGCAGCTGGCGCAGGAAGAGGCGCTGGCGCAGAACGCCAAGCAGAGCAACCTCCTGCGCGACAAGGTCACGGAGGAGGAGATCGCAAAGATCGTCGAGCGCTGGACCGGCATCCCGGTCGCAAAGCTCGTCGAGGGCGAGCGCGAAAAGCTCCTGCATCTGGACGAGCAGCTGCATAAGCGCGTCGTGGGGCAGGATGAAGCCGTCCGCTCCGTCTCGGAGGCCATCCTCCGCAGTCGCGCCGGCATTCAGGACCCGAACCGCCCGCTCGGCTCGTTCCTGTTCCTCGGCCCGACGGGCGTCGGCAAGACCGAGCTCGCCAAGGCGCTGGCAGAGGCGCTGTTTGACGATGAGAAGAACCTCGTCCGCATCGATATGTCCGAATACATGGAGAAGTTCTCCGTGACGCGCCTGATCGGCGCGCCTCCCGGATACGTTGGCTATGACGAGGGCGGCCAGCTCACCGAGGCCGTGCGCCGCAAGCCGTACAGCGTCGTGCTGTTCGACGAGGTCGAAAAGGCCCATCCCGACGTCTTTAACGTCCTGCTGCAGGTGCTTGACGACGGCCGTATCACCGATTCGCAGGGCCGCACCGTCGACTTCAAGAATACGATCCTGATCCTGACGAGCAACCTCGGTTCGGAGTATCTGCTGAACGGCATTACCGACAACGGCGAGATCTCCGAGGAGGCCCGTTCGCAGGTCGAGCAGCTGCTGAAGCGTTCGTTCCGCCCCGAGTTCCTGAACCGTCTGGACGAGATCGTCTTCTATAAGCCGCTGACGAAGGAAAATATCGTCAAGATCATCGATCTGCAGATGGATGCGCTCAATGCACGTCTGGCTGACAAGCAGCTGCGCTGCGAGCTGACGCCGGAGGCCAAGCAGTTCATCATCGACGCTGCTTATGACCCGCAGTACGGTGCGCGTCCGCTCCGCCGCTATCTGCAGCACACAGTCGAGACGCTGCTGGCCCGCCGCATCGTCGAGGGCAATGTGTCGCCCGGCGCAACGCTCCGTGTCGAGGTGCGGGATGACGCCCTGCAGGTCGTCTGAGTGAATTCCAAACAGCCGGGGAGTGGTTCTTCGCTTCCCGGCTGTTTTTTACAAAAATGAAAAACAGGACTTGACAATCCTGTCGGAGTATGTTACTATTTTAGGGCTGATGCAAAGCCTGCCCACGCGGGTGTAGTATAACGGCTAGTACAACAGCCTTCCAAGCTGTGGGCGTGGGTTCGATTCCCATCACTCGCTCCAAATGCGCCAGTAGCTCATCTGGATAGAGCAACTGCCTTCTAAGCAGTAGGTAGGGGGTTCGAGTCCCTCCTGGCGTACCAGCGCAGGGATGCATCAGCTGCCACAAAGATCGGGTCGAAATATGGTGGGTGTAGCGTAGTTGGTTAACGCGTCAGATTGTGGCTCTGAAGATCGAGGGTTCGAGTCCCTTCACTCACCCCATTTTCCCCCGCGCCGGGGCTTGGCACACCGGATATTGGGATGTCGCCAAGTGGTAAGGCACCAGACTTTGACTCTGGCATTCGTAGGTTCGAGTCCTGCCATCCCAGCCATCGTCGGAGCAAAGTCACTTTGCTCCGAATTTTTTGCATCATGACCCGCTAGCTCAGTTGGCAGAGCAATTGCCTTTTAAGCAATGGGTCTGGAGTTCGAATCTCCAGCGGGTCACCACGACCGGCAAACGCCTGATGACGTTTGCCGGTTTTTTGACCTTTTGATGACCCTGAAACGGGGGAATCATTGAATTAACACATTACGAATACGATAACTCACGGTTTTTGCTTGCAATTTGCCGAATCCTGTGATATGCAGTCCGCGGTGCTACCAGTACCCCGGTAGGCGGTTTCCCTCGAATCCATTCGGGGGTGATAACTTCTTTTGCTCCCGATCGAAAGAGAGGGGGTGACAGGCATGGTTACATGGGGAGAATTCTTTCAATTCTGCATGGTCATACTTGCGGTCATTGCCCTGATTTATCAGGACAACAATAAGAAGAGATAATCGCCGCCTCCCCAAAGGAACGATTATCTCTTCATAGTCATTTGGGGAGCCGACCTACTGGCAGCACCCTTTTGTACCTATACTATACTCCAGTTTTGCTTTTTTGTCAAGCGCTCCGCCGGAAGACGGAGCGCTTTTCTCTGTCTTAGTCTTACATTTTTGCGGCCAGCTTGAAGACCTCGTTGGAGCGGCCGATGAGGATGATGTGGTCGCCCTCGCGGAAGCGGTAATCCGGGCCGACGTTCGGGTTGATCTCGTTGTCATGCTTGACGGCGATGATGTTGATCTGATATTTGCGGCGGACATTCAGGCCGGACAGCGTCTGACCGATCCATGCGGCCTGAATGGGCAGCTCATAAATGGAATAATCTGCGGTCAACGGGATGAAATCAAAGATGTTGTCTGCGTTGTAGCGCACGGCGAGCTTTTCGGAGATCTCGCGCTCCGGACAGACGATCTCGTCTGCACCGATCTTGCGCAGGAGGTCTGCCTGAATGTCCTGCTTGGCCTTCGAGACGATCATGCGCGCGCCAAACTGCTTGAGCAGGGACGTGACGACGAGCGAGGCCTGGAAGTCCTCGCCGATGGTGACGAAGCAGATGTCGAAATTGTCGACACCGAGCGCCTTGATGATGGCATCGTTCGTGCAGTCACAGATATTTGAGTCCGTGAAGCGGCCAGAGAGCGCTTCGATGATGGCGGGGTTTTTGTCGACGATCATGACGTCGTTGCCGAGCTCCTGCATTTTGCTGGCCAGATGGCGGCCGGTGCGGCCCATGCCGATGATGAGAACAGATTTCATGAAACGGTTCCTTTCTCTGATTATCCGATGAGGATCTTGCCGGTGGGACGATCCAGCGGCGGCTCGGAGCGGCGCTCCGAGAACAGCAGAACGAAGCTCAGACCACCGATACGCCCGGCGTACATGAGCAGAATGAGAATGACACGGCTCGCGGCGCTGAGCTGCGGCGTCAGCCCGAGCGACAGACCGACCGTCGCAATGGCGGAGACGACTTCGAACGTGACGGCCTTCAGACCGAACGGCTCGATGGCGCAGATGGCCAGAATGGCCGTCAGGCTCATGCCGAGATAGATGAGCAGAATGGAGCTGGCCTGCCGGAGCGTTTCGCGCTCAATGGACATGCGGAAGGTATTGACGCGCATGCGGCCGCGTGCCGAGGCCAGCGCACTGAGCACCAGAACGGCCAGCGTCGTCGTCTTGATGCCGCCTGCCGTGGAGCCGGGACTGCCGCCGATGAGCATAAGGAAGTCCGTCAGCAGGTTGCCGGAGTCGGACAGCTTGGACAGGTCCACGGTGTTGAAGCCTGCCGTGCGCGGTGTGACGGCCTGGAAGAACGAGGCGAGGAGCTTTTCCGGGATGGAGAGGTCCGCCATGGAGGCGTTCCACTCGAAGCCGAGAAACAGAAGCCCGCCGCCGAACAGCAGAATGCCGGATGCCGTCAGAACGAGCTTGCTGTGCAGCTGCAGGCGCTTCCAGCGGAAGCGGCAGCGGACAAGATCGCGCCAGACGAGAAAGCCGAGGCCACCGATGATGATGAGCATGCAGATCGTCAGGCTCACAAGCGGATCGGACACATAGGCCGTCAGGGAAGAAAACGGCGCACGCATGCCCATGAGGTCGAAGCCTGCATTGCAGAAGGCGGAGATGGCGTGGAACACGGCGGCGTAGATGCCGCGCAGAACGCCAAATTCCGGGATAAACCGGATGGAAAGCAATGCGGCACCCGCAAATTCGAACACGAACGTAAAGGGAATGATCTTGCGGATGAGCGCCGCCGTACCGTCGAGCGTGATGTTGCCCGCAGACTGCATAAGGACCTTGCGGTCATAAAGGCCGAGGCGTTTGCCGAGCAGCATGGACGTCAGCGTGATGAAGGTCATGAAGCCAAGACCGCCGAGCTGGATGAGCGTGAGGATCACGAGCTGGCCGAAGACCGTCCAGCTGGTGAACGTGTCGCGGACGACGAGACCCGTCACACAGGTTGCACTCGTTGAGGTGAACAGGGCGTCGAGGAACCCGGCAGGTTCCCCGCGTGAGGCGATGGGGAGCATCAGCAGCCCCGCGCCGGCCAGAATGACCAGCAGGAACCCGACCGCGATGAGACGCGAGGGGGTCAGGTGCATTTTTTTCAAATGAGGATCGCTTCCTTCCGACCGGCCTTCGTGCAGATGGGCCAGTGTTGCTTTCCCAGACAGTATAGCGGATTTGGAGCGAAAACGCAACTGTGATTTTTGACACGAAATTGTGTGAATTATTTTTGAAAATTCAAGAAAAACAGTTGAATTTTGGGGTCGTTTGTCATAGAATATTGGTCGGCAGTGTTTTGGAGAGCATACTGCCGCGAAAATCTCTTCTCCGCAGGAGCACCATGCTGAACGTTGTCCTTGTTGCGCCGGAGATCCCGCAGAACACCGGCAATATTGCCCGCACTTGCGCCGCAACCGGCTCCGTGCTGCATCTTATCCGGCCGCTGGGCTTCGATATCTCCGAGCGGGCCGTGCGCCGCGCCGGGCTCGATTACTGGCATCTGGTCGATGTGCGCGTATACGACGATCTCGGGGACTTCTATGCGAAAAACAACGTTGCCCAGCAGCGGCTGTTCTCTACAAAGGCACCGCGCTCCTACTGCGATGTTTCCTATGACGACGGGTGCTACCTGTTCTTCGGCCGGGAGACGAAGGGCCTGCCGGAGCCGTTCCTCGAGGCCCATTATGATGACTGCGTCCGCATCCCCATCCGCGAGGAGGCACGCAGCCTGAATCTCAGCAATTCCGTTGCCATTGGCGTGTTTGAAGCGCTGCGGCAATTGAATTTCCCGCACCTGCGGGACTATGGAAAGATGAAAGTGTGAATTCTGCGTATCGCAAGTCTATCAGGAGGTCAATTATGAACTACAACAAGAAATCCGTTGAAGACATCGATGTCAAGGGCAAGCGCGTGCTTTGCCGCTGCGATTTCAACGTCCCAACCAAGGAAGGCAAGATCACGAGCGACAAGCGCATCGTAGCCGCCATGCCGACCATTGAGTACCTTGTCAACCACGGCGCCCGCGTCATCCTCTGCTCCCATATGGGCAAGCCGAAGGGCGAGTGGAAGCCCGAGCTGTCCCTGCAGGTCGTTGCGGACCGCCTGAGCGAGCTGCTCGGCAAGCCCGTCGTGATGGCCAAGGACGTCGTCGGTGAGGATGCCAAGGCCAAGGCCGCTGCCCTGAAGGACGGCGACGTGATGCTGCTGGAGAACGTCCGCTTCATGAAGGGCGAGACGAAGAACGATCCCGAGCTGTCCAAGGAGCTGGCTTCTCTGGCGGAGATCTTTGTGAACGATGCATTCGGCACGGCGCACCGCGCCCATTCCTCCACGGCCGGCGTAGCGGACTATCTGCCCGCTGTCTGCGGCTTCCTCGTGGAGAAGGAAGTGTCCATCATGGGCAAGGCTCTGGCCGATCCGACCCGCCCGTTCGTCGCCATCCTCGGCGGTGCGAAGGTCTCCGATAAGCTGAACGTTATCAATAACCTCCTCGAGAAGGTCGACACCCTCATCATCGGCGGCGGCATGGCCTATACCTTCCTCGCCGCGAAGGGCTATTCCGTCGGCAAGTCCCTGCTCGACAACGAGAAGATCGACTACTGCCGCGACATGATGGCCAAGGCCGAGGCCAAGGGCGTCAAGCTGCTGCTGCCGGTCGACACCGTCATCGCTGCGGACTTCCCGAACCCGATCGACGCGGACATCGCCGTGAAGACCGTTGCCGCGAATGCCATTCCCGACGACATGGAAGGCCTTGACATCGGCGAAGAGACCCGCAAGCTCTTTGCGGACGCCGTCAAGAGCGCCAAGACCGTCGTCTGGAACGGCCCGATGGGCGTGTTTGAGAATCCGACGCTTGCACAGGGTACCATCGCCGTGGCACAGGCTCTGGCCGATTCCGATGCCGTGACCATCGTCGGCGGCGGCGACTCCGCGGCTGCCTGCGAGCAGCTCGGCTTTGCCGATCAGATCACGCACATCTCCACGGGCGGCGGCGCTTCTCTGGAGTTCCTTGAGGGCCTCGAGCTGCCGGGTATCGCCTGCCTGCAGGATCGCTGAGCGGGAGCGCGGAATGAACAGAAAATATCGCAAAACGCTCATTGCCGGCAACTGGAAAATGAATAAAACGCCGACGCAGACGAAGGCGTTCATGACCGAGCTGAAGGGCCTGCTGCCGAAGGGCCGCTGGTGTGATATCGCGCTGTGCGTCCCGGCTGTGTGCATCCCGGCCGCAGTCCGCGCCATGCGCGAGACACGCGTGGCCATCGGTGCAGAGAACTGCAATGCGCATACCTCCGGTGCCTATACCGGCGAGATCGCCGCGGATATGCTCGTTGATGCAGGGTGCAAATATGTCATCCTCGGTCACTCCGAGCGCCGCGCCATGGGCGAGACGGATGCGGACGTGAATGCAAAGCTTCATACGGCGCTGGATGCGGGCCTGATCCCGATCGTCTGCTGCGGCGAGACGCTTGCACAGCGGGAATCCGGCGTGACGGAGGAATGGATCACCATGCAGATCAAGCTGGCGCTGGCCGGTGTGCCGGAGGAGAAGATCCGCCGCATCGTCATCGCCTATGAGCCCATCTGGGCCATCGGCACCGGCGAGACCGCAACGCCGGAGCAGGCCGAGGAGGTCTGCCAGCACATCCGCACCATTATCCGCAAGCGCTTCGGCTCGAAGAACGCCCGCGCGATGACCATCCTCTATGGCGGCTCCATGAACGAAAAGAACGCCTTTGAGCTGCTGGCCCAGCCGGATATTGACGGCGGCCTGATCGGCGGCGCATCTCTCGTGCCGGAGAAGTTCGTCCGCATCATCGAGGATGCCAACCAGCCCGTCGGCTGAGAAGCAAAATAAATTCTAAGCGGGGTTCGGTCATCCGGACCCCGCGTGATTTTTGAAAGGGAGACAGTATGGAACGCATTCCCATCGTTATCGATACCGACCCCGGTATCGACGACTTTTTCTGCCTTGCGCTGGCCTGCGCCTATTCAGACCGCCTGGACCTGCGCGCCGTGACCACCATGGGCGGCAACAATCACACGGATGTGACGACGCAAAACGCGCTGAACATCCTATCCCTGTTCCGGACGGATGTCCCGGTGGCACGGGGCGCGGACCGCTATCTCGAGGCGGAGTTCGGCGCGCCTGCGGCGAAGTGCCACGGTTCCAACGGCGTGGGCAATCTCGTTCTGCCGCAGTCCGACAGGACGCCGGACGATCTGACCGCGTGGGACAAGCTCTATGAGATCGCAAAGGCCGCGCAGGGCGAGCTCGTCCTCGTGACGGTCGCGCCGCTGACGAATATCGCGCTGGCCCTGCAGAAGCACCCGGACCTGCCGCACTGGATCAAAAAGATCGTGATGATGGGCGGCAGCATCGGCCGCGGCAACATCACGCCCTATGTCGAGGCGAACGCGGGCCACGACCCGGCCGCCACGAAGCTCGTTTTTGAGAGCGGCATTCCCATCGATATGGTCGGACTGAGCATCACGCTCGGCTGCCCCATCCGGCCGGATGTGTTCGAGCGCTATATTCCGGCGCAGCGGGGCGGCTTTCGGGAGATCATGGAGGCGCTCATCCGCTTCCGCAGCGGCGAGGCCATGCACGATGCCGTCGCCATCTCCACACAGCTGGACGACCGGCTGATGACGTGGCAGACCGGTGAGATCACCGTGGAGCTGGCTCCGCCGGAGCGCAGCGGCCAGACCGTGCTGCATCCGTCGGAGCATGCCGACATGCGCGCCGCCGTGGCCGTGGATACGGACCGCTATGACGCCATTATCGGCGGTATGCTGCAGCGTCTGGAGAAGAGGCTGCGGAACTGAATACGGCATTTTTCCGCCGCAGAGATACGTTCTCTGCGGCGTTTTTTTGCGCTTGAAGCTATCTTATAGAAAAAGATACCTTGACAGGCGAAGTATCTTGTGCTATAGTAGACTCACAAAGGCTGCCGGATGCGGCAGCGGGAAGGAGGCTGGAGTCCCTTGTATATTGCGGGAGACCTGATCCGCGGCCATACGGAGACCATTATCCTGGCGCGCCTGATGCAGCGCGACAGCTACGGCTACGAGATCAACAAAACGGTCCGGGAGCTGTCCGGCGGGCGCTATGAGCTGAAGGAGGCCACGCTCTACACCGCGTTCAAGCGGCTGGAGGAGACAGGGCAGATCATGTCCTATTGGGGCAGCGAGGCTACGGGCGCCCGGCGGCGCTATTATCGCATCACCCCGGCCGGACGCATGGCCTACCAGGAGCAGGTCAGCGTCTGGGAGGCCACAAAAGAGATCATTGATCGGCTGATCGCCATGGAGGAAGAGTCATGAGAGAACAATTAAGGCAGGAGGTGCTGCGCCGCTTTGCGGGCGCACCGGACACGCAGCAGGCGCGCGATCTGCGCGATGAGATCCTGAGCAATACCCTGCAGCGGTATGACGATCTGCTTGCCGGGGGAAAGTCAGAGCAGGAGGCCTATGCCAGCGCGCTCGAGAGCGTCGGCGATGTGGAGGAGCTGCTTTCCAGCCTGCCGCGCGCTGCGCAGGCCGAGCCTGTACGGGAAGCGCAGCCAAAGGCCGAAGCGCCGGAAAAGGAGCCGCATTCCCGCGGCATGCGTATCGCCTGCGCCATTGTGTGGCCGTGCTCGGCCCTGCTGGCTGTGGCCATCGGCTGGTATGGCTCGTGGGGCTATGCCTGGGCGGTGTTCCCGCTTGCAGCGGCGTTGCTGCATGTGGCCGAAAGCGTGATCCTGCTGGCGCGCGGCCGCCGCGCGGGCTGGCGGCTCGTGGACGGCCTGCTGCGGCTGTGCATCTGCGTGCTCTATGCCGTCCTGACGGCTGCAACGGGCAAGTGGATCGTGACCTGGCTCGTGTTTCCGATAGGCGCGGCGCTCGGCGGCGTGCTGAGCAGCGTGCGGACTCTGGTGGAGGGTGTATAAGATGAAAGCAAAAGCTATTGTAAAGATCTGTATCTGCGGCACGATTGCGCTGGTGCTGGCCAGCGTGCTGGTCAGCCTGCTGGCGATCCCCAGAGTGCTGGACTGGAAGATTGGGGACCTGTCCCTCCACTGGATCGACGACCACGGCAGCGACGAGGGCTATACCATCGGCGAGGCCTCCGTTTCGGGCGAGGTGCGTGAGCTGGACGTCAGCTGGCTCTCCGGCAGCGTGACAGTGGAGCTGACGGACGGCGACGCCGTGACGCTCCGCGAAGAGCCGCAGCCCGAGAGCAGTGATGCCCGTATGCGCTGGAAGCTGAAGGACGGGAAATTAACGGTTTATTCGCAGAAAAGCGGCCTGACGATCCCGACGCGAGCCAAGCAGCTGACCATCGGCATCCCGGCCGGCCGGGCCGGGAAGCTGCAGAAGCTCAGCCTCGACCTCAGCGCAGCTACGGCCTCACTCCCGGCACTGACGCTCCGTGAGCTGGAGCTGGACAGCGTCTCCGGCAGCGTGACCCTGACGGGCGGCGCGTATGAGAACCTGGACTTCGACAGCACGAGCGGTGATCTGACGGTGACGGATGCCGCAGTCGGTGAGCTTTCGGCCGACACGACGTCCGGCTCGCTCACGCTGGGCGGTGCGTTTGAAACAGTCGACTTCGATACCACGAGCGGCGCGCTGCACCTGACGACCTCCATCCTGCCGCAGGACATCAGCTGTGACACGGTCAGCGGCGGCGTGATGCTGACGCTCCCGGAAAACGGTGGCTTCTCGGCTACGCTGGACAGCGTGAGCGGCGATCTGACAGTCGACGGCTTTGCGGGCAGCTTGCACAGGGATGAGTTCGTTTACGGGCAGGGCGGCCCGGCCTATGAATTTGACAGCGTGAGCGGCGATGTCCATATCCGCTGCGCCTGACGGGCGGAATGCATATGAAGCGTTGGATCGCCCTGCTGCTGATCGCTGCCGTACTGCTCGCCTCCGGGTGCACGGCTGCGCGGCAGGACCGGCTGTATCTCTACGGCGAATTCCATGCGAACGACGAGCTGCTGCAGCGGGAGCTTGCGCTCTGGAAGGGCTATTATGAGGACGGCATGCGCGATCTGTTTGTCGAGCTGCCGTATTATACGGCCCAGTACCTGAACCGCTGGATGCAGGCAGATAATGACAGAATTCTCATGGAGGTCTATACCGACTGGAAGGGCAGCGCGTCCTATCATCAGAATGTGCTGGACTTTTATCGCGGTATCAAGGAGGCCTGCCCCGAGACCGTTTTCCACGGGACGGACGTCGGCCACCAGTATAATTCGACCGGCTACCGCTATCTGAAGCTGCTGCGCAGCGAGGGGAAGCGCGATACGGAGGAATACCGCCTTGCCAGTGAGAACATCGATCAGGGGCTGGAATTCTACCGCACGCAGGACGGGGAATTCCGTGAGAACGCCATGACGCAGAATCTGCTGCGGGAATATCGCGCGCTGGGCGGCGGCACCGTCATGGGGATCTACGGCGCTTACCACACGTCGATGACCAGTGACGACGGCGTGCAGACCATGGCAAGCCGCCTGACGGAGGCGCTTGGCGACAGCGTGATCTTCTACGACCTCCGCGAGGAGTAAAAATGGGGCTGCCGGATGGCAGCCCCAAAATGAAATCAAATTTTCGCGTGCTCTAATTCCAGGAGCGCGCGCTTTTTTTCTATGCCTCCGGCGTAGCCGGTCAGGCTGCCATCCGCGCCGATGACCCGGTGGCAGGGAATGAGGATCGAGATCGGGTTGTGCCCGACCGCCCCGCCGACAGCCTGCGCGGACAGGTGCGCGAGCCCGCGCTGCGCGGCCAGCTGCTGCGCGATTGCGCCATAGGTCGTCGTTTCGCCATAGGGGATCGTCAGCAGAATGTCCCATACCGCGCGGCGGAACGGCGAACCGCTCGGGTGGAGCGGCGGCAGGGCCGCAGGCCTCTGCCCGTCAAAATAGCCGTCCAGCCAGCGCCGGGCCTCTGCCAGAATGGGAGTGTCCGCCTCTGCGGCCGAAGCGGGGAGCCCCGCGCCGAAGTATTTTGCGTCCGTGAACCACAGACCGGTCAGCCCGATCTCATCCGCTGCGAGCACGATGCCGCCCAGCGGGGAGGCGCAGCTTGCGGTAAAGATCATGTTATTTTCCTCCGTTCGCGCTCTTCGGCGCGGGGTCCGTCAGCTCCGGAATCGCGCCGCCGGAGACGGCCCAAAGATACAGGCTCGCCACGCTGCCATAGGGATGGAAGCGGCGGCGGTATCTTTCAAACAGCGCCCGGTCGATGCGGCGATGGCGATAGACCATGCGCAGACCGCGCCGGATCGCAAGGTCGTCATAGCTGAAAATATCCGGCCGCTGCAGGCAGAACAGCAGGATCATCTCCGCCGTCCAGACACCGATGCCGCGCAGGCTGCTCAGCGCGCGGATAGCCTCCGCATCGTCCATACTGCGGACGGTCTCCAGATCGAACGAGCCATCCACAATTCGCCCGGCAAGGTCCGTGAGATATTCCGCCTTGCGGAACGTCATGCCGAGGGCCTGCAGCGCGGGCACACCGGCGGCTAAGATCGTTTCAGCGCTGACAGAGCCGAGCGTGTCCTGCATGCGCTGCCAGATCGTGGCCTGCGCCTTCATGGAGATCTGCTGGCCGATGATGTGGTGCACGACGGCGGAAAACAGATCAGGGTCCACCGTGCGCTCCACCGGCCCGATACGGTCGATGACCGCAGCCAGCCGCTTGTCCTTCCGGCGCAGATACGCCAGCTCGGCCTCGCCGTAGATAAAATACATCAGCCCCACCTCCTGATGGGACTATTATAGCACATACGTTCGAGATAGCAAGAGTGAGCATATAAAAATCAGAGACAGCGCTTTGCGGCTGGATGTGCCTGCTTCGACACTGCGATTTTATGACAAGGAGGGCCTGCTGCCGTTTGTGGAGCGGTTGCCGGGCGGCATCCGCATGTTTCAGGACACCGATCTGGAGTGGCTGCAGATCACCTGCTGCATGAAAAAGGCCGGAATGTCCATCCGTGACATCCGGCAGTATATCGAGCAGGCCCAGCGGGGAGACGATACCATCGCCCTGCGCCTCGTAATACTCCATCGTCAGCGCGAGGTCCTGCTTGGCTGGTTGTCTGCTTTTTGCGTTTATACTGCATCGTATACGACGGAGAGGACATAGTCCTCCGTGACGGTCTGCTCGAGGCGGCGGCCGAACAGCGTTTCGTGCAAGCCGTCTGCTGCTGCGGCGGGCAGCGTGCGGAAATCGACGCCGAGGCCTTCGCCGGTGTATTTGACCCATGCCTCCTTCGCGGTCCAGAGCTGCAGGAAGCGCAGCGAGTCGAACCGGCCGCCCGGCGCGGTGAAAACCAGCTCCTCCGGCGTGCAGATGCGCGCAGCCAGCGCGGCGCGGACGGGCCGCCGCGCCTCAAGATCGATGCCGACAGGGCTGCCGTGCACGGCGCAGCACACGAAGCTTCCGGAGTGGCTGCAGTTGAAGGCCGGGCCTCCGGGCACATAGGGCTTGCCGTTCCTCCCGACCCGGATCACGGGCGTCTGCGCACCTGCCTCGCGGAGCAGCGTGCGCGCCAGATGGTCGGCGCAGATGCTGCGGGCGCGGTCATCGGGTCGGCGGAACTGCTGCCAGCGGGCGCGGCGCTCCGGCTCTGCCGCGGTCTCCCACCGGGCAAGCTCCGCAGCGGTGACGGTCCGGATGTCAAGAACGGCGCAGCGCATAGCTTGACCACCACGGGCCCGTCAGGCGGACGTAGGCATATTCCAGCGGAACGGTGAGTACAGAGCCGATGAGCCATGCGGCAAACAGCGGCAGGCCGAGCGGGTGCAGGATGCAGCAGAACAGCAGCCGCAGCGACGTGCGCACGGCTGCGCCGAACAGCATGCGCGGCCCACAGGCATAACGCACGCGGCGGAAGACCAGAAAACGGTTGAAGCAGTAGCTCAGCGCCGCGCTGCCCGCGCCGCACAGCGGGATGGAAAACAGGAAGAAATGCCACCCGAGCGTCAGCGACAGCAGCAGGATAGCAGCTACATGCAGCAGCCACGCCAGAACGGAGCCGCGCGCCGTATCCAGCATTCGGCGATAAATGCGCAGCGTATCGCGCAGCGGGTCAAAGTGTGAGCTCTGGTTGCCGTCGAGATAGACCGTTTCGATGGGCAGCTGCGTGATGGGCAGCTCCTGCCGCGCGGCGTAGAGCAGCACGTTCATTTCATAATCATATTTCTCTCCGCCTATCTCCGTGAGCCACGGCAGGCAGTCCGTGGAAAAGCCGCGCAGGCCGGACTGGTTGTCCTCCAGAAAGCAGCCTGCCGCCAGCGAAAAGAAGAAGCGCGACAGGCCGTTGCCCACGCGCGAGCGGAGCGGGACGCTTTTCCCGCGCAGCGTCCGGGTGGTGAGCACGAAGCGGCTGCCGGACAGCAGTGCCTCACGCACGCGCAGGATGTCCGTCACGGTGTGCTGGCCGTCGGCATCTGCGGTGATGAATGCGCGGCAGCCCTGCGGGTCCGCAGCCAGATGGCGCAGGGCGCATTTCAGTGCGCGGCCCTTGCCCCTGTTCTCAGGGCAGGTCAGGACCTCGGCATAGGGCAGCAGCGCGGAAAAAATATCCGCATAGGCAGGGCCGCTGCCGTCGTCCGTGACGATCAGCCGGAAGTTCTCCCGGTGCAGGGCCTGCACCAGCGAGATCAGAACGCTATCCGGCTGATACGCCGGGATCAAAACTGCGATCTCCATTTCTTTCCCCCTCTGTGGTCGGTCTGCGCTGCTTCGTCATGCGTGGAAGCACAGCAGCAGAAGCCCGCCCAGAAATGTCAGGAGATCCAGCAGCCCGAGCGCCCAGTCATAGCCGCCTGGCATCCGGAACAGGTTGACCAGCAGCACGACGGCACTCAGCAGCAGGAAAAACACACCGAAGAACAGCCTGGCAAGGGGATGCCTCTTTTTCTTTTCCATTCGGGTACCTCCATACATTATATCAATTTATTATATTTCCGGGCCCGGCCATTGTCAAGGACGGCGGCGCGGAAACGGGATTTTTCCGCCGGAAAACGCCGCGTTGGTTGACGCGCGCGGGCGGGTATGGTATGATACCCTTATATAACCCCGGCGGGGCCGCATGGGCCTGCGCCGGTAGTGAGGAGACAGAACAGCATGGTTTTTTGGAAACGGGAGCTGCGGGAGCTGGAGGCTTCCGGGCACCGGTTCGAGGATATTTTTCGCATTTTTTCCACGGAATTCACGGACACGCCCTTTTCTCTGCAGTTTACGGCCGGGCAGACGCAGCGCATGAGCTATGCGGAGCTGACGGCTCTGACGAACCGCTTGGCGCGTGTGCTGCATGCGCGCTTTGCCGGGCAGGAGGGCGCGTTTCTGGCGATCCGCATGGAAAATTCTCCCCTGTGGGTCGCGGCGTTTTTTGGCACGCTGATGGCGGGCTTTCGGCCTCTGCTGCTGAACCTGCGGCTGGACGACGCGACGCTGGCCCCGGTCGAGCAGCTGGCGGCGGGCGTTCTGACGGACCGGCCGCGCGCGGGCTGTATCGATCTGTCCGCGGCCGGTGATGCGGCGGGATTCACGCCCGTCTGGGCCGATGAGATCGCTCTGATGACCTCCGGCACGACCGGCACGCCGAAGCTCGTGCTCTATGACGGCGCGGCCATCACGGCGCAGCTGCTGCAGTCTGAGAGCATCGTGCGCAAATGCCCGGAGGTCAAGCACGACCGGCTGGCGCGCGAGCTGCGGATGCTGGCATTTTTGCCGTTCTATCATATTTTCGGCCTGATGGCCTCGCTCCTGTGGTTCATTTTCTTCGGCGTGACGTTCGTGTTTCTGGAGCGCTACGACAGCCGCAGCATCCAGTATGCCTGCAAGGTCGGCCGCGTGACGCACTTTTTTGCCGTGCCTGCCGTGTGGGAGCAGACGGCCCGCCAGCTCCTGCGCGAGGCAGAGCGGCAGGGGCAGAAGGAAAAGCTCCTGCGCGCCGTGCGCTTCTCCAACGGGCTGCAATCCGTCTTCCCGCGGCTCGGCGCAAGGCTGGCGCGGCGCGTGCTGTTCCGCCGCGTGCGGGAACAGGCGCTCGGCACGGAGCCAATGTTCTGCATCAGCGGCGGAGGCTTCCTGCAGCCGCAGGCGGCCGAGCTGATGAACGGCCTCGGCTACGGCATGCACAACGGCTACGGCATGACGGAGACGGGCATCCTGTCCGTCGAGCTGTCGCGGCGGGCCAAATGGCGGCTGTCCGGCGGCGTCGGTCAGCCTCTGCAGGCGCTCTCCGGCGGCTGGCGCATTGCGGAAGACGGCGTGCTGGAGCTGCGCTCTCCGCTTCTATACACGGCCATGCTCGAAAACGGTGTGCGCGTGCCGCGCGATCCGGAGGCATGGTTCCGCACGCGGGACGTCTTCCGCGCCGAGGGCGGCAGGTGGTATATGGAGGCCCGGCAGGGCGACCTGATCATCGGTGCAAACGGTGAAAATCTCAGTCCGGATCTGATCGAGCAGCGCCTTGCCCTGCAGGCCGGGACGGCCAGCTGTGTGCTCGGCATGGAGCTGGAGGGCGATGAGCGCCCCGTGCTGATCGTGCAGACGGCTGCGGACGACTATGCAAGAGCCAGAGCCTCCGCTGCGGCCTATGAGGCGGTCGCCCGCCTGCCGCTGACGATGCGCCCGGCGCGTATTTTCCTGACGGAGCAGGAGCTGCCCATCAGCTTCGGCAAGCCCCGCCGGGCCGAGCTGCGCGAAAAACTGGCGGACGGCTCGATCGTCCTGACCCCGGCGCACCGGCCGGAGCCGGAGGAGCTGACCCGGCTGGAGGACGAGAGCAGCCGCGCGCTCGTGCAGGAGTTGTGTGAGCTTCTCGGCTCCGTGACGGGGCAGACCGTCGGCCCGGACACGCAGCTCCTGCAGGAGCTCGGCGTGGACAGCCTGACCTACTATAATATTTTTTCCGCCGTTTCGGAGCGCTACGGCATCAGCCTGACGATGGATGCTGCGCACCCGCTGTTCACGGCGCGGGATTTTGCCGCCGCAGTGCAGGCGGAGCGGGAGGCGGTCGAATGAAGCTGCTGTTCCGCTGGATCAACAAGCTGCTGTGCGGCTGGAACGTCGGCCTGTATTTCCGGCCGCGCATCCGCTACGAGGGCAAAAAGTGCCTCCCGGCCTTTACACGCGGCCCGGCAATTATCATCACGAACCACAAGAACCAGATGGACTTTCTTCTGGTGCTGTATCTGTTCTATTTCCGCTATGTCCGCTGCCTCGTCGGTAAGACGTTTTATGAGTGCAACCGCTTCCTGAACTGGTGCCTGCGGATGCTCGGTGCCATCAAGGTCGACCGCTTCTCGTTCGGCATGGACTTTTTCTGCGAGTCGGTCGAGGCGCTCCGGCGCGGGCAGCTGCTGCTCATCTTCCCGGAGGGGCGCTTCTCCACGACGGGAGAAATTCTGGAATTCCGCAGCACGGCGGCCCTGCTCGCCCTGCAGACCGATGTGCCCATCATCCCCATGTGGCACTCCGTGAACTATGGCTTCGGCAAACGCACGGACGTCGTCATCGGTGAGCCGATCCGCCTTTCGGAGCTGTGCTCTACGGCCAATCCGGACGCGGCGGAGCTTGACCGCCTGACGGCCATCCTGCGCGACAAGGTCATCGAGCTGCGCGGCATGGCGCAGGAGGCGTGAGCCATGCGGAAGCTGCTGCAGCGGCTGTGGGATATCGCCGCAGATTTTGCAAATTTTATGGGCGGCCTCGGCATGCGCCTTGTCTGGCTGCCGAAGCTTCATTTTTCGCCCGGCGCGGAGCAAGTGCGCACGGACACCGGTCCGGCGCTGTTCGTGCTGAATCACAGCTGGTGGATGGATGCCCCGATGCTGTGCCTGCTGTGCCGCTGCAGACGCATTTCCGTTGTGGCGGCGGGCGAGATGTTCACGGGCGTGCGCAGCCTTGCCATGCGCTCGCTGCGCTGCATTCCGGTCGACCGGGCCGCGGGCGCGGACCTGAGCTTCTTCCATGAGGCGCTGCGCCGCCTGCGTGCGGGCCGGTGCGTCGCCATCTTCCCGGAGGGGGCGCTCAACCCGACGGAAACGCTCCTGCCCTTCAAGCAGGGCGCGGCGCTGCTGGCCCTGCAGGCCGGAGTGCCGGTCATCCCCGTCTACAGCGCGGGGAATTATCAGCCGTTCCAGCGGCTGCAGCTCCAGTTCGGCGCGCCCATCGTGCTGACGCAGCGGCCGAACGCCGCGGGCGTGCAGGAGGCGACGCAGTGCCTGCAGGAGGCCATGGAGCGCCTGCAGGAGGAGCTTTATCTGGAGATGAAACCGAAATATCGGACGCGCGCGGCTGAATTCCACCGCCGCTTCCGGGAAACAACGCTCCGGCGGCAGCGGGAGCAGCAAAAAGGAGAGAGAAATCATGACGCTTGAACGCCTGATCCGTGTTGCGCAGACGGCGCTGGAGGGCTCGGAGGCAGATCTCGGCCATGTGACGGCGCAGACCCGCCTGCAGGAGGACCTCGGCCTGAACAGCATCACGATGCTGATGCTCATGATCGGCATCGAGGACGAATTTTCCATCCGCTTCCCGACGGAACGCCTGCCGGAGCTGCACACCGTCGGCGATGTGGTCGCCGTCATCGAGGAGCTGCTCCATGCTCCGGCGTAAACGGCTGGCAGACCTGCCGGAACACTGGGACTTCGGCGAGCTGACGCCCGGTGCGCAGGTGCGTGTGCGGCGCAGCGGGTATTACCACCATGGCATTTACATCGGAAACGGTGAGATCGTCCATTTTGACGGCTCGCCTGCCGACCAGGGCGCGGATGCGGCAGCCGTGCGGGTGCGCCGCACCGGCATGGAGGAATTCCTGCGCGGCGGCCTGCCGGAGCTTCGCATCTATGGCCGCGCGGAGCGAAATCTGCTGCGTGCGCCGGACGAGATCGCCGCAGCTGCGCTTTCTGCCGTCGGCCGCGGCGGCTATGACTACCGGACGAACAACTGTGAGCACTTTTCCAATGAATGCGCTTTTGGTGAGCATTACAGCCGCCAGAGCGGGGAGGGAAACGAATGAAAAAGTGGTGGATTGTTTTGACAGCCGTTCTGGCGATCGCTGTCGCGGCGGTTGTTGGCTATATGCTGCACACCGCGCCACGCGGTGTGGAGAGCCTGCAGGCCACGCAGCCGGAGACGGCCGCGCCCACGGAGCCCGTGACGGAGCGCCCAACAGAGCCGCCGACCGAAGCGCCGACGGAGCCGCCCATGGAGGCGGGCGAGACGCTGGTCCTCAACGGGACGGAGCTTGTCACGGCCGTTTCGGACGGAACGGAATACGTTTCGGCAGACGCGCTGCAGCAGGCGGGGCTCTCTCTGCCGGAGGCGGAGCCGCTTCAAAACGGCGGAATGGACTATTATGTGCTGTCCGCCGTCTCGGAGGAGAATCGCTGCGCGGAATATGTCGACGACGAGACCGGACTTCACTATCTGACGCCCGGTGCGGCGCGCTTTTCCATCGAGCAGAGCGTGAACGTGCCGGTGCTCATGTACCATGCTGTCAGCGACAATATGTGGGGCATCGATGAGCTGTTTGTCAGCCCGTCGTCCATGGAGGAGCAGCTTCGGTATCTGGTGGACAACGGCTATGAGCCGATCTGGTTCTCTGATCTGGCGGAGCTGGAGCAGTATGAGAAGCCGGTCATTCTGACCTTTGACGACGGCTACGACGACAACTACACAGAGCTTCTGCCGCTGCTGCAGAAATACAACGTCAAGGCGACGGTGTTCATGATCGCCGATGCCATGGGCATGCAGCACAAAATGACGGAGGAGCAGGTGCGCGAGATGGCGGATTCCGGCCTCGTTTCCGTCCAGAGCCACGGCCTGACTCATGCGAATATGGATGCCATGGACGAGGAGACGCTCATCCGGGAGCTTGGCGAGTCGCAGCGTATCCTGACGCGCGTGACGGGCCGCCAGCCCTCGGTGCTGTGCTATCCGACGGGCCGCTACAGCAACCTGACGCTCGAGGTCGCAGAGCGCTACTACAACTTCGGCCTGAAAATGGTAGGCGGGCAGTACAATACGGCGGACGATCCATTCCTTGTGAGCCGCTATTACGTCTCGCGGTATACGGGCCTTGACAGCTTCGCTGCCATGGTCGCCCCTGCGGGCACATAAACAGGCTGGAAAACACGCCAAAACGGGTCCCTTGCGGGGCACCAGTAATCCTGATTCCTGATTAAAACATTTCATCAGGAATCCCGTGTGCTACGCACACTCGCATCGTGCTGACGCACGCT
>NZ_JBBMFF010000253.1:0-8613 GCF_040096185.1 Faecousia intestinalis
GGAATCCCGTGTGCTACGCACACTCGCATCGTGCTGACGCACGCTGCGCCGTCTCATGCAGAATCTGACGCGCCCTCAGCGCTATAAAAAGCTTTTAAAGCTTTTTATCAGATTCTAGTATCAGAACTGCGCGTCCATTCCGGCGCTGCGCGCCGCCTCGCGGGTGTCGTTCTTCGAGATGCGCATATGCTGCCGCATCTCCAGATCGGCCGCCTCGGCATCATGCTGGGCCAGCGCCTCCATGATGCGGCGGTGTGGCTCGACCACGTTCGAGCAGTTCTTCAGAATGGCAAACGAATTCAGCCGGTAGGTGTGCAGGGCGGGAATGAACTGCTTGTACAGCGAGACGAGGAACGGGTTGTTCGTGCTTTCGCAGATCTTCTCGTGGAACTTCTCGTCGAGCTGGGCCATAAGGTTCGCGTTGGCATCCTCCGGCGGCAGCGCCGCAGCATGCGCCGTCTGGTCGACGATCTGCCGCAGCTCCGCGAGCGCTTCCTCCGTAATATGCCGTGCGGCCTCGCGGGCCACGAGCGGCTCAAGTGCCTCGCGCACCATGTAGATATCGCGCAGGGCAAAGATATTGCCCTCAAACCAGCGCTCGGCCTCCTCGCTGCTGGGCTGGCACGCCTTGATGAACGCGCCCTTGCCGTGGACGATCGTTACATAGCCCATCGTCTGCAGCACGCGCAGCGCCTCGCGGATGGACGAACGGCCGACGCCGAGCTGCTTGCCCAGTTCATTTTCCGTGGGCAGCTTTTCGCCGGGATTTCTGCCCGGCTCCTGAATGTAGCTTCGGATGCTTTCGATCACCTTGTCGGTGGTTGACATCTTGTCGATGGGGATCATCATAATCTCCCGCTCCTCTCTCGTTTGCCAGCTCTCGCAGTTAACTGCACATTACTTGACATTTTGCATTGCATAATATTCTACGTTCTTCTGTAATCATATTAACGCATCAATTCAGAAATGTCAAGCGAATTTTATTCAACGCATCCGGTTCCGCCTCCCGGCAGGACCTGCAAAAGCTTCAGGAGGGCTTCAGATCATGACAAATCAGACCGGCTATATCGTTTACGCGACGGACAGCGTCGGCACCGCACTCGGCGAGATCGAGCCGGGCGCGATCCGCCTGCTCGGGGAGCCCGGCGACGGGCACGTCACGGCCGTCGAGCACATCCCCTTCGGTCACAAATTCGCCCTGCGGGCCCTGCGGGCAGGCGATCCTGTGATCAAATACGGCGCGCGCATCGGCACGGCCACGCAGGATATCGTTCCCGGTGAGCATGTGCATCTGCATAACATGCGCAGCGACTTTGACGAGCGCGCCTCAACGCTGGACGCCGAGACGGCCCTGCCGGAGGACATCG
Source organism: Faecousia intestinalis (assembly GCF_040096185.1). NCBI lineage: Bacteria > Bacillati > Bacillota > Clostridia > Eubacteriales > Oscillospiraceae > Faecousia > Faecousia intestinalis. Next base: position 1,368 of record NZ_JBBMFF010000253.1, read on the forward strand.
TCTATGAACTGTACTGAGGAGGAAAACGCCATGGAAGCAAAACCGATCTGCCAGGCCTGGCTCCGCCCGGACGGCGGCAAGGGCATCCGCAACAAGGTCCTCGTGCTCTACACCGTGGAGTGCAGCAAGCACGTCGCAGAGTCCATCGCGGCGCATTTTCAGGCGCAGCACAGGGACGTCGATGTCACCGGCTCGCTCGCATGTCTGGACAATCAGGCCGTCGTGCAGCGCATGCTGGCCTACTGCGTCCATCCGAATGTCGGCGCCGTGCTCATCGTCGGCCACGGCTGCGAATATATCGAGCCGGACCGCATCCGCGACTTTGCGCGGGCCCACGGCCGCCCGGCCGAGGCGTTTTACCTGCAGAAGGTCGGCGGCACGGAGGCGGGCATCGCGCTCGGCTGCAGGCTCGTCGGCGAGATGCTGGAGAAGATCGAGGCAGGCCCCCGTGCGCCGATGTATGCGCATGAGCTGATCATCGGCGCAAAGTGCGGCGGCTCGGACTTCACGTCCGGCATCGCCGGAAACGCCGTCATCGGCAAATTCTTTGAAAATCTGACCGCCGCGGGCGGCACGGCCATGATGGAGGAGGTCGCCGAGGCCGTCGGTCTGCGCGGCCACCTGGTCTCGCGCGCCGTGAACGAGGACGTCGCCCGCGACGTCGCCCTGACCTATGACAAGACCATGGAGTTCTGCCGCAGGCTCGGCCGCTACTCCATTTCGCCGGGCAACTTCGTCGGCGGCCTGACGACGATCGAGGAAAAAAGCATGGGCGCCGTCGTGAAAATGGGCGGCTGTAAGATCGAGGGCGTTCTGAAGATCGCGCAGCGGCCGAGGTACCCCGGCTTCTGGCTGCTGGACGTCATTCCGGACGACAAGCCCGAGCCCGCCTTCTTCTTCGGCGGCGACGCGACCGGCCTTCTGGACCAGATCGCCTGCGGCTGCCACCTCGTTCTGTTCAATACGGGCCGCGGCCACGTCGGCGGCACGCCCGTCGCTCCCATCCTGAAGCTGACCGGCAATCAGGAGACGTTCGACATGCTCAGCCACGACATCGATTTCTGTGCAGGCAGCGTCCTGACCGGCGCGGAGACGAAGGCCGAGGCCGCCGAGCGCCTGTGGGGCCTCATCCGGTGCATCTGCAACGGCGAAGAAGTCCACGCCGAGCGCGTCGGCCACCGCCAGGGCACCCTGTTCTTCAACTATCAGGACCCCCGCCGCGTTGTCCCGTGCCGGTATTGATCAGGCTCTCTCCCAGCCGGTAAAATAGCCGTCGCTTCCGAACACCGGGCGAAGGGCCACGCCATCCGTGCGAAGCCACGGCATTGCGGCCGTGTCTGCCAGCAGGCGCTCCGTCACATAGAACGTCTGCACATGGTTCGTGTCGCGGATCCACATGGCGCGGTATCCGCTTTCGGCATTTGCGCCCGTGATGGTATGCAGGGCAAAGCGGATGGCAAGGTCATCGTTCTCCATGACGATCGGAATGCGGAAGCCGTTGATATCGCGTGAGGTCAGGGAGTTGGGATAGGTCTGCTCCATATCGATCTTGTCGAACAGGCGGCGCGTCGTCACGTCGGCATTGCCCATGCCCGTGGCATTGTGGTGCGCCTCGTCCGTCAGATCGCGTGCAACGATGCGCTCGGCAAACGGCCGCGAAATGCCGTTCTGTGCGGAGCGGCCGGTGACGTTCGGGTCCATGCCCGCGCCGCTGATATTCTTGCCGATCCAGTCGACGATCAGAAGATCGAGTTTTTCATACGGAATTCCGAAGAGCTGCGCCGCCGCATCCGGCAGTAGCTCTTTTTCCGTCTCCAGAATTTTGTCCGGAGCGACGGCGACGACGCGATACGTCTCGTGATAGCCGTTTTCCATGGAGGCCATACCGCAGAGGATATTCGTGTTGGCGATGATCTCCAGACCGATCTCCACAATGTTCTGCGACATGCTCGGGAAGCCCTCGGCATGGCAGATGTCCGCGCCGAACTGCTTGCCCATGCCGATGACGATCATCTTGAGGATGCCGCTCTGGATGGGGCCGCGGATGTCCGTGTGGGGCTTGATGCGGCCGATGGGAATGATCCAGTCCGCCTCCGCCGCATAGCGGTCGATCCGCGCCGGGAAGCCGTGCGGCTTCGTAACGCCGACCTGCACCGTCTCCATGCTCGAGCGGATGGGCGCGCCGGTATATTCCTCGGTAATGCCGAAATCGGCGAGAATTTTCTTCTGTCCCTCGGCCTGCGCGCCTGCGTGGCTGCCCATGGCCGGGATGATGAACGGCTCTGCGCCGTGCTCGCGCACGACCTCACAGACCGTGCGGACAATGAGCGCGATGTTTGCGATCTCGCGCGAGCCTGCCGCGATGCAGACGCTCTGGCCGGGCTTCAGCTGCTCCAGTGTGCCGCTCTCCTGCATCACGCGACGCGTCTCTGCCGCGACGTCCTCGAGCTTCGGCGCGGAGCGCGTATTCTCGACGCGGTAGAAATTCGGCACACGATCGTGCTGGAGCAGGGCTTCAAAAATGCTCATGCCTGCGGGCCTGCCTTTTCGATCAGGTATTCCGCGGGATCGATGCCGAGGTCCTGGCAGATCTTGACGATCTCGTCATAGGTCTTGTCATTGACCTTCACACCCTCCTCCGCCACGCGCGCCATGTGGGCATAGGCCTTGTCGCCGTGCGTGTAGATGCGGGTCTGGCCGTCGGCCAGCGCAGAATTGCGGATGTCCTCGAGGTACTGGCTGAAGCGCTTTTCCATCTGCTCCTTGTCGCCGAAGATGGAATAATCGACGGCCATAAAGAAATGGCAGACCTTGTCGACATTCGGCACAACGCGGACCTCGTTGCTTGTGCGGCCGCCGGACAGGATGCCGCAGAACAGCTCGACGAGCAGGCTCAGGCCGTAGCCCTTGTGGCCGCTGTTCGTCTCGCCTTCGCCGCCGACGGGGAAAATGCCGCCGAGGGACTTCGTAGCGCGGATGCGCAGGAAATCGTTCGGATCATAGCTGGGAGAGCCGTCCGAATTCATGAGCCAGTCGCCGGGCAGAGTCTTGCCCGCCTTGGCGTAGACCTCCATCTTTCCGGCAGGTACCACACTCGTGGCCATGTCGAGATGGAACGGATGCGGCGTGCCGGGCATGGAGACGGCGATGGGGTTCGTGCCCATCATCGGCTGCTTGCCGAACGTCGGCACGACGAGGGCCTCGGTGTTCGTCATGGAGATGCCCAGCAGGCCCTGATCGGCAGCCATCTTGGCATAATAACCGGCGATGCCGTAGTGGTTGGAGTCGCGGACGACAACGATGCCGACACCGGCCTTCTTCGCCTTGTCAATGGCCATCTGCATGGCGGCGACAGAGACGGGCTGGCCGATGGCATCATGCGCGTCGATAACGGCGGAGACGGGCGTTTCGCGGACGATCTCACTCTTCGCGCCGCGCTTGATGCGGCCGATCTCCAGAGAATGCGTATAAAGCTTCATGCGCTGCACGCCGTGGGACTCGATGCCCATGCGGTCAGATGCCAGCAGCACGTTGGCAATGTCCTCACAGTCGGAGCGGCTGTAGCCATTGCGGGTAAAAACTTCCACGGTCAGGTCCCAGAGACGCTGATCATCAAAATAACGGTATCCCATAGTTGATTCCTCCTGTATTTAGCCGCCGAGATAGGTCTCGCGGATCACGTCGCTCTGAATCAGTTCACTGCTCTTTCCCGAGTGGGCGATGCGGCCGTTTTCCAGCACATAGCAGCGATTGGAGATTGAAAGCGCCATGTAGGCGTTCTGCTCGACAAGGATGACGGGCAGCTTTTTCACCGTGTTGATATTATGGATGACGTCAAACACATCGTCGACGATGACGGGGGCCAGGCCAAGGGACGGCTCGTCAAGCATGACCATGGACGGGTCACTCATCAGGCCGCGCGCAATGGCCAGCATCTGCTGCTCGCCGCCGGACATGGAACCGGCCTTCTGCTTTAGGCGCTCCTTCAGTCGCGGGAACATGGTGTACATCTCCTCGAGCTTCTCGTTCATCTGCGCAGCCGTGTAGGAGCGGCAGTATGCGCCCATCTCCAGATTTTCCAAAACAGTCATGTTCGGGAAGACCTCGCGGCCCTCTGGAACATAGGCAATGCCCGCCTTGCAGATCTTGTGCGCATGCATGCGGTTGAGCTTTTTCCCGTCGAACGTCACCTGGCCGCGGCCCATGTGGACCAGGCCCATGATGGTCTTCATCATCGTGGACTTGCCCGCGCCGTTTGCGCCGATGACGGAGACGATCTCGCCGGGGTAGACATCGACGTTGATGTCATAGAGCACCTGCACCTTGTCATAGTAGGAGCAGACGTTTTTCAGGCTTAAAATCGGTTCCATACTCATTCCTCCGTGCGGAAGCGGTCGCCCAGATAGGCCTTGATGACCTGCGGGTCATGCTGGATCTCCTCCGGTGTGCCCTCGGCGATCTTGCAGCCGAAGCTCAGCACCGTGATGCGATGGCTCAGGTTCATGACGACGTCCATGTTGTGCTCGATGAGGAACAGATCGACGCCGCTGTCATAGACCTTGCGCAGGATATCCACAAACTCGCGGCGCTCACTCGGGTTCAGGCCCGCAGCGGGCTCGTCGAGCAGGATGAGCTGCGGCGTCGTCATCAGCGCGCGGCCAAGCTCGCAGACCTTCTGGCGGCCATAGGCCAGATTGTCGACGGTCTCGTTGCGCAGATGATACATGCCGATGGAGTCGAGCACCTCGCACGCCTTCTCGCGCAGGACGCGTTCCTCGCGGTGGCTGCCGCGCAGGTCGACGATGAAGCGGAGCATGTTGTGGGAAACATCCTTCTGGCCGCCCATCATCACGTTCTCCAGCACCGTCATGGAGGAAAACAGTTTGATATTCTGGAACGTTCGGCCGACGCCCGCCTTAACGGTCTCAAAGGTCGGCTTGCCGGTCAACAGCGTATCGCGGAACCAGATCTGGCCGGACGTAGGCGGAATGACAGAGTTGATGAGGTTCAGCGTCGTGGTCTTGCCGGAGCCGTTCGGGCCGATGAGGGCATGGATTTCGCGCTCCTGCACGTCAATGGAGAGGTCATTAACCGCAACAAGGCCCTCGAAGCGCTTGACGAGATGCTCAATTCTTAATGTGGTCGCCATCCGCCGTACCTCCCTTCTCCATAGCCGGTGCGCCAGCCCTGCGGGCGCGCAGCCTGTTCCACTTTTCGCGGATCGGAGCCGCCAGCGAGACGATGCCCTTCGGCAGGAAGAGCGCGCACAGCAGAACGGCCGTGTAGTAAACGAAATAATAGTACTTGCCGAGGAAACGGAGCAGCTCCGGCAGCAGTGTGATGATCACAGCACCGATCACATTGCCGAACACCGAGCCGATGCCGCCGACCATGAGCATGATGACGAAGTTCGTGGACAGGTCCACCGTAAAGGACTCGGGGTTGATGTAGCCGATGAGGTGGGCATAGAGTGCGCCCGCGAAGCTGCCGAGCATGGCGGCCAGCGTGAACGCACGGATCTTTACCTTGGCGACGTCGATGCCGCAGGACTCCACGGCGTCAATATTATCGCGCACGGCCTTGAACTCGCGGCCCCACTTGGAATTGACGATACGCCAGGCAAACCAGACTACCAGAATTGCCACGATGAGCACCATATAGTAATATGGAATCGTGCCCTCGATCCGATAGCCGAAGAAGTTATAGCGCTCGATGCCGCGCAGGCCCTGTGCGCCGTTCGTCACGCCCTTCATGTTGTTCAGGAGCATGCGGATGATCTCCGTGAAGGCGATGGTCGTCAGGGAGAGGTACACGCCGCGCAGGCGCAGGCTCGGATAGCCGAGCGCCTTGCCGATGAGCCAGCCGACGCACAGCGCCGCCACAAGGCCGAGCCACGGAGAAACGCCGAGCTTCACATTCAGCAGGCCGGAAACGTAGGCGCCCATGGCGAACATACCGGCCGTGCCGAGGTTCATCTGGCCGGTCAGGCCGGTGATGAAGTTCAGGCCGCAGACCGCGATCAGATAGATCAGGATCTGACAGGCGATGGTCATATAGTATTCATTCCGGATCATCTGCGGCAGCAGGGCTGCGATCACGGCAGCGATCAGCAGCGGCAGCAGCCGGAAGATCAGCTTTTGTTCCTTTTTCATGCGGCAGCCCCCTTACTTATTTTTCTTCCCGAGGAGGCCCTGCGGACGGAACAGCAGGAACGCAACCAGAAGAACAAAGGCCACAACATCCTTATAGACCGACGGCAGGATCATGGAGGCGATATTCTCGACGATGCCGAGCACAAGGCCGCCCGCGATACAGCCGGGCATGTAGCCGAAGCCGCCCAGAACGCCCGCTGCAAAGCCCTTCAGGCCGATCATATTGGACATGGTGGAGCTGACATTGTACAGCGGCACAACCAGGATGCCGATGCAGCAGCAGATCACGGTACTGATGGCGATGGTGATCGCCATATTGCGGTTGACGTCGATGCCGACGATCGAGGCCGCCGTGCGGTTCTGCGCCACGCAGCGCATGGCCTTGCCGGGCTTGGTCTTCTGCAGGTAGAACTGCAGCAGTGCAACGATGACGATCGCGGTGATGATGAGAAACAGGTTGGATTTTGAGATAACGGCATTGCCGATCTGGTAGGTGCCGGACATGAAGTCCGGGATCGTAAAGGCGTTGCCGCCCCAGATCAGGCAGGCGCCCTCCATGATGACCTTGCCGAACATGATCGTGGCCATAATGGTGAAGATCATGGATTTCTGCTTGCGCAGCGGGATAAAGATCAGATAGGCCACCAGAATGCCGAACACCGCCATCAGCAGCAGCGAGGCGATCGCACTGACCACGGAATTCCAGCCGAGGCCCAGCACGAACATGCCCGCATAGATGTAGGCGCCCAGCGAGACCATTTTGTCATGGCTGAAGTTCAGAACGCCGGAGGCGTTGTAGATCAGCGTGTACTCGATGCCGATCAGCGCATAAACAAAGCCCATGGCGATGCCGCTGATCACAAGCTGGATGATCGTCCAAATCATAAACAAGTCTCCTATGAGAGTCTCCGAGCCGGTCCGGTGCGCCGAATTGCCGCCGGGACCGGCTCGAAAGGTTCCTTATGATAGGGGACAGAGCGTATTGGCGCTCTGTCCCGGATACGCGAGGGAGATGGGGCTTATACTAGAATCTGATAAAAAGCTTTAAAAGCTTTTTATAGCGCCGAGGGCGCGTCAGATTCTGCATGAGACGG
>NZ_JBBMFF010000254.1:0-53698 GCF_040096185.1 Faecousia intestinalis
CCTGCTGGCTTATCAGATTTTAAGTCCGAAGATGAAAGATTCTCCATACTACCAGAAGTATGTCATCCTTCGTGTGGTCGATATCTGGCGGGAACCAGTTGTACGGCTTGCTCCGACGGAGCGCTATGATGAAACCATGTGCATTGGCCTATACGGTTGGTGGGGTGATCAAATACCGGATGCCTCTATTGTGAAGGACTTGGAATTCGTGTCAATAGATACTGGTGGCGTGACCAAAATGTGGTGTGCATTTGATTGGGGCTTGTGCCGCGGAGAGAAGCCGCATATTACCCTGTTGGAAGAAGACCCGGCGTGGAGAAGAGAGAGGTATCCGTTTTTCAATACGGAGTGTAAGCTGTGCTTGTACACACATTATATTCCATTTGATGGTAGACTGTGTAGGTCAATACTACCAAAGTTATAATATTGAATCGCGATATAATCCGTAACGAGCAAGTGCAGGAAACCTGTGAAAGGAAAAGCTCCCCCTCTGACTCATCCCGAGCCCGCTGCAGGGGGGGACACGCCGCATAAGGAGAAGCAAGCATGGAAGAAAAATGGTATGACTGGGCCTACAGCCCCATCAGGAGGAAAGTAGATTCCTCTATGCCAGAATCTACGCAGGTCTATGAGGCAAAATTTCTTTCCACGCTGTCCGTTATTCTGGAACGGCCCGGAGGTTATCTCGGTCAACCGTCTCTGGACAGACTGCTGGACCTGATGACCGGTTACATCGTCGCAGTCTTTGATTTGGCGGGTTACCGGATCACATTCGAGCAGCGGTTCCGGCAGTACCTGTGTCAAAAATATCATCTGGACACATCCGGGTTTTCGCTGTATCTGTATTTTTCGGATGGAAGGGACAATGAATCGGGCTTTGTCGCTTTTTCGCAGGAGTTTCGTCTGTTCTGCCAGTCGGAAACAGCTATTGGAAGTCAGTAATTTCAACTTTAGCAGGTTCCGTCAACAGCAGCTGCATCGTTCTCTGCGCAATTCTGCCTGTCTGGCCCATAGCGGCGCTCGCCGCACAAGGCCACTGTGCGAGAGAAAATGTAGCGGCGCTCAGTGAGCGCCCTGTACAGGACAATTCAACGACAGAAGGGCACTGGTGCACCGTCGCACCACCCTGACATGTCATTGCACGGAGGCCAAAGGCCGATGCGGCGCCCTGAGCGCGAAGCGCGTGGAAGTTCCCCTGGGGTGCAATCTTCTGCAGCAACTTACGGATTCGCCATGGTTTTCCTGTTATCCAGCCGAGTACTGCGAGATTGCCTTGCACCACTGAAGTTATGCCGCAAACGCTGCCTGTCTCCACGGGGTCACCGCCCGGAAAGGGCACGCCGCTGCAGTCAGATTTGAGGCAGCTGCAGGAGCATCACATCAAAATCAATGTCCTGCCCGCCGATGCGGAAGAAGGCCGGGAAGGTGCACAGCTTCCGGAAGCCGAATTTTTCATACAGCCGGATGGCGCGGACATTGTCGCTGCGCACCTCGATATCGAGCTGGGCAAAGCCGTTTTCCCGCGCAAAGGCAAGGACGGCCTCCGTCAGGGCCGAAGCCGCACCGCAGCCCCACCACGCCCGCTTCAGGCTGATGCCGAACACGCCGCGGTGGCGCATCCGGCCGGGCTTGCGGTTCAGGCTGGCCGTGCCGATGAGCTCGCCGTCCACCCTGGCAAGATACTGCACATGGTCCGGCGAATCGACCTGTGTGCGCAGATAGGCCTGTTCCTCCTCCGGCGCAAGCGGCACGCCCTCTGCGCCGAAGCTGAGGTTGTCCGTCTCGCCGCCCACGATCTTCAGGTAGTCCAGCAGCGCCGCGGCATCCTCCGGCCGGGCTCGCGTGATCGTAAATGCGTTTTTCTTTTCCATGCTTCTTCTCCTTTCCGATCATACGGCGGGAGGTCTCCTGCCAGAATGCAGCTCGTCAAAAAGTCTTTACGGATCTTTTTTGACAGTCCAAGAATTCTCCGCGCGGTCTCAGAGCACGAGCCGCGCGATCTCCATGGTGGCGATCTTCAGGACCGCGCCGCCGGACATTCCATAGAACCAGAGCTCCCGCATTTTCTGCGTTCTGGCGATCGGCGTGGCGATCGCGGCGACGACGATCAGCAGCGCACCGGCACAGCCGACGACGGTCGGAACGCTGACGAGCGGAAACACGCCCGGCGCGCAGCTGCCGTCGATGGTGTGCTGGATGGTCTTGTCCAGCCCGTCCCGCGCCGCCGCAAAGCAGCAGACGACCAGACCGAACACCAGCAGGAGCAGCGTTCTCCTGCCCCAGCAGGCGATATTGCCGCGGTTCCAGACGGAAACGCCGATGTAGCCCAGCAGAGTAAGGATCATCAGTGTCGTTGCCGTCGTGACGGCGTTTCCAAAATACAGCTTCATGGTAAATTCCCCCTTTCTCTCATTGCGCTCTTGACGTTTCGGCGGCGACGGCCGCCAGCAGGACGCCCATGGATACCCACGGCGCTGCCGCGCATAACGCGCAGTGCTGCGGTGCTCGTGGGATAACGAATTGCGTTCATAAAATCTTCCTCTCAAAAAACAGACGCAGCGCATGATCGGAACCGCGATCAGCACTGCGTCTTTGCGTCTGGCTGTTTATGTAACCGTTCGGTTACTTTCTATTATAGGGACTGTCGGCCCCTTTGTCAAGGCCTTTTTCCGATTTTTCTATGTGCCGCATACAAAGTGCCCCGGGAGAACCCGGGGCACTCGTTCGCTGCTTATGCGTAATTTGCTTCAGGCGTTCTGCAGCGCCGCAAAGCGGAACAGGATCGTCGCCAGCTCCGCGCGCGTTGCACCGGCCTTTGGCGCAAGCTCCGCTGCGCTGCGGCCATTGACAAGGCCCTCTGCAACGGCCCATGCCATGGCATCCTGCGCAAATGCGCTGACCGCGTCGGCATCGCCGTAGGCGCTCAGGTCGGCGCGCTTCTCGGTATTGCTGCCGAGATAGCCCGCAAAGCGATAGAGCATCATCGCCATCTGCTCGCGCGTGAGGGAAGCATCCGGATCAAACAGTCCGCCGCCGACACCGTTAACGATGCCGTTCTCCGAGGCCCAGATCACCGCCGCGCCATACCAGCTGTCGGCAGACACGTCCGTGAAGCTGCTCTCGCGGCCCGCCATGTCCGGCGTACCCGCCATACGGTAAAGCACCATGACCAGCATTGCGCGGGTCGTCTCGCCGTTCGGCTCGAACAGGCCGCCGCCGACGCCGTTCATCACGCCGTTTTTCAGCACCCAGTCAACGTACTCGTGATACCAACCATTCCGGTCGAGATCCGTGTAGGCTTCGCTCGGGCAGGTCTCTGCTGTGGTCTCGTGCTGCTCGATCTCGCCGCAGCGGCCGCACTTGCGCTCTTCCAGACCAGTGTGGAAGCAATCGGCTTCCTTCACCGTCGTCCAGTCGCCGTAGTCGTGGCCCAGAGCAGGGATTTCCTCGCCCTTGCTGTGCACCTCGCCGCAGCGCGTGCAGACCATGTCGCCCGTGTAGCCCGGCTCCGTGCAGGTGGCTTCCTTCGCGCCGGTCAGCTTGTCGTCATGGCCAAGCGGCTGACGGATCTCGCTGATGTAGGTGTAGTCGCAGTGCTTGCAGTGATTCTCCGTGTAGCCGTAGCCCTCGCAGGTCGGGGCGACTACCGTCGCCTCGCAGTCATGGCCCGCTGCATCCACGAAATCGGCCTTGTAGCTGTCGCCGCAAACAGAGCAGGTATAGGTCGTGTAGCCCATATGCGTGCAGTCCGGATCCGTCTTGACCTCCTCATAGCTATGAGCGATCATCGGGATGGACTCGGTATAGCTCTTGCCGCAGTTCGTGCAGGTGAAGGTACGAACGCCCTCCTCCGTGCAGGTCGGCTGCTTCGTCACCTCGCTCGTGTAGCTGTGATCCGCCGCCTGCGTATAGCTGTCGACATAGCTGTCGCCGCAGCGCGTGCAGGTATGCGTCGTATAGCCCATGGCGTCGCAGGTCGGAGCCGTTACAACGGTCTGATAATCATGGCCGAGCGCATCGGTCATGGTATCGACATAGCTGCTGCCGCAGACGGAGCAGGTGTGCGTCGTGTAGCCGCCCTTTTCGCAGGTTGGGGCCGTCACAACGTCCTCATAGCTGTGGCCCGTGGCCGGGAGCATCGCGTCGACATAGCTGTCGCCGCAGACGGAGCAGGTATGCGTCGTGTAACCGGCGGACTCACAGGTCGGAGCCGTCACGACGTCCACATAGCTGTGGCCCTTTGCTGCCACATAGTTCGTGCGGTAGCTGAGGCCGCAGCGCGCGCAGACAGACTCGGTATAGCCGTCCTTCTCGCAGGTCGGTTCCACGACCGTCACAGTCAGATCGTGGCCGAGCGGCTCGCCGACCTTGACCGTCAGCGTATTGCTGACCGCATCGCAGTTGTCACACTTGACATAGTAGACCGCGGCTTCGGTGCAGGTAGCTTCCGACTTGATGACATCAGAGGCAGTGTTCGCGAAGGTATGCTCCGCGTCGGCCTGCCACAGGAGGATCGGATGCTTCGTCGCGGTGCAGCCGCTCGTGAAGGCAGCCTCTGCCAGATCGGCGTTCATCGTGGAAACGAACTCCGCGTTCGCAATTTCCTCTGCGGTCCTGACAGCGGCAGTCTGGGTCTCGGCATTTTTCACGGCGCCGATGCCGCCCTTTTCACAGGTGCCCTCGAGGTAGTAGAGGTTTTTGATGACGGCATCTGCGCTGCTCACCGTGCCAATGACAGAGCCATAGGTAAAGGTTGTGTTGCAGGTGACCGTGCCGAGGTTGAAGCAGCTGCGGACCTCGGAGTTCGCGCAGTAACCGACGATACCGGCGGGATAGTTGCCGCCGGCCTTGATCGCACCGGTGTTGTAGCAGGCCGTGACCTTACAGCCGTTCGGCAGATTGGAAACAATGCCCGCTGCGCAGGTGCTGGGTGCGGTGATGCTGCCGGTGTTGACGCAGCCGGTGATGGTACTGGGCTGGCTGCCGCTGGAAATGTTGCCAACGATACCTGCGCAGTAGCGCCAGCCGGTGACATTGCCGCTGTTGGAACAGTTGGTAACATTCAGGCTGTAGTAAGCACCGCCGACAACGCCGCCGACGCTCTGCCAGTAGTTACCGGCCGTGCGCTTGATGGAAACATCGACATTCGAATGGAGATTCGTCAGGTCGGCATAGTCCGCACGGCCAACGATACCGCCGACGTAAGCATCGTTAACAGGCTTGTTGGAACCGGCGACAACGGTGCCGTTGACCGTCAGGTTCTCAATCTTCGCGCGGTTGGTGGCGTTGGCGCCGGAGACCCAGCCGAACAGGCCGCGATAGAGCGATATCGGGGTCTTGCTGCTGTAGTTGATGGAAAGATGATCAATGGTGTGATTCCGGCCGTTGAAGGTACCGGCAAACTTCTTAGAAGCGGTGCCGATGGGCGTCCACTCGTAACCGGCGAGGTCGATATCGGCCGTCAGGATGCCGGAGAGCTTGGCGCTGCCGCCGTTGACCTTCTGGGCGAACCATGCCAGCTCTGCGCCGGTGCCGATGAGGTAAACGCCGTTTTCGTCGGTGGCAGGTTCCGTGGTGGTCTTGCCGTCCCAAGCGTTCTCGGCCGCCTTGCGGACGGTGAACTTGATGGTCAGGACGCCGTTTTCGACCTTTGCTGCGTCAGCAGAGCCGAGCTTGAAGGAGCCGGTGGTGCGGACATAGCCGAGCTGCTCGACGGCGTAGGAATACGGGCCATAGCCGAGCTTAAAGGTGCCGTCGGCCTCGGCGGTCACTGCCTTGTTGTCACGGTCGGTGAACGTGGGGGTGAGGCCGTCGATCGCGTTGCCGTTTTCGTCCACGGGGACGAGCTTGACGTTGTAGGTGACCTTCGTGTTGACCTCGACGGAAACATCTGCCAGACGGCTGGCAACAAAGCTGGTGGTGACCGCGGAGAAGTTCGTGCCGACGCCGGTGTCGGTCATATTGTACAGCGTATCAAACGGGCTGGCGGCGGAGTACATGCCGCCGGAGATATAACCGTCGGTGACCATAACGGTCGTTTTGTCTGAGCCTTCGGGGAAGGTGATGTCTGTGGGCATCTCCACGGTGACGGAGGCTCTGTCCATCTGCCAGTACTGAGTCAGCTGGCCCTTGGACTCCTCTTCCTCCGCGCTGTAGTTCAGATATAGCAACGTGGGGTTGAAGATACCGGAAACCTTATCCATGCCGCGATACAGGCCGTCGAAGGAGAGCGTGACCTTATCGCCGGGCATGATGGGCTCGCCGTCATTCGAGGCATTCTTCACGGTGACGCTCATCTGCGCCACGCGCGCCAGACGGTAGGACGTGCCGGTGGAATCGGTCAGCTTCAGGATGACGGTGCCGCCGAGCGTCTTTGCCGTGCGAAAGGGCAGGAGGGAGGCGTGGAACATGCCGTTCTCGTCCGCCGTAAGCTCCGTCCAGCCGGACAGGGTGCTGTTCAGGGCAGCGTCGGTGGTGACGACGGCGTAGCTGGCCGTCGCGCCCTTGGTGGTAGTAAAGTCCAGCGTGGGGGCTTCGTCGGTGTCAAGGTAGTACCACGTGTCGTAGTTGTAGTCCCACTCCGCACCGCGGGGGCTGGTCGTGCCGCCGTTAAAGCGGATGACGGCGTCAGCCTTGCCGGCTGCCTTGTTCGTGATAACGAACACACCGGTGCGCTCGGGGGCGGTTGCCGGGAAGAGACCGCCGTGGGTTCCGGCAACGTCCTTGTCGTTGTACAGGTCGATGGCGTCGTAGGTGACGGCCACGATGTCCGTGCCGGTGGGCGTCACGTCGAGCCAGTTGCCTACGGCGTTGCCGCCGCTGACCTGCGTAACGTCCGCCGGATTGCCCTGCAGCACCTGAATGTTGAAGCTCGGCTCGACCATGATGTTGCCTGCATCGTTATTGATTAGCTCCCACATACGGTACGCGCGGATGCGGTAGGTGTCGCTCACGCTCATAAAGCCGCTGTGGCTCAGGAAGACCTGCAGGTCGGCTTCGTCGCGGGAGGATACCGTCGTGCCGAGGTCCTTGAAGCTGTGAGACTTCCTGTCGGTCGGCGCGCCGGAGTCAAAGGTGATCGTCTTTTCCGTCTTTTGGTTGAGGCTGGACAGCCAGCCGGCCTTGGTCACATAGGTACCGGTCTCATCGACCAGACGCCATGTGTAGTTGTTGTTGCGCTCAGAAACGCGGTAGGAATAGGTGGTCATGCCGGTCGCGTCGTCCTTCGCAGTCTTGTACGGCTCGACCGCTCTGGTGTTGAAGTTGTTGTACTGGAAGAACAGGGTGAACTCCGCCGTCGTGGGCGCAGTGATATCCAGCTCCACGGCGTTGGCGATCGTGATGTTCTTCGTTACGACGTTGTAGGAAGGCGCCGTGGTCTGGTTGATCTGCTGATTGAACATATACTTTTCCGTGTTCGTCGGATAAGCATAGATGTTGTACAGCGAAGCGTTCTGCGCCTCCCACGACAGGAAGGGGAAGGCAGTGTAGTCGCTGCCGTAGCGGGTGTAGGTATAGTGTGTACCGGAGTGGATCATGCTGCCGGTAACGGGCATGATCATCTCGACATGGTAGTCGTCCGTGCCGAAGTACTCGTTTTTCTCGTTCCTGGTCGTAGCGTAGACGCTGACAACGCCGAGATGGATGTCGTTGCCGCCGCCGCCGTAGATGTCCTTCTCCATCGGCAGAGGCAGGCTCTGACCGCCAAGATAGATGTCATAGGCCTCGGTCGCAGTGTTCCAGCCGTAGCCGCGCGTGGAGTAGCGGCCGGTGCTCAGGGTGGCGTAGAACATGTTGTAATTGTTCACGACCGTGTTGCTGGCCGTCGCCGTTTCGTCGGCTGCGTCAAAGGCGCTGTTGGTGAACCGGACCTCCTCGTAGCCGTGCAGCTCGTACTTTGTGCCGTCGATCTCGACATAGTCCTTCTCTTCGCCGTCGATGATGGTGTAATCGGCGGGGTTGTAGACGTACACGGTCTTGCCCTCGGCATCGGTAAACCAGCCGACATAGTCAAACTGATTTTCGTCGATGCCCGCGGTCTTGTACATCTTGAGGATCGGGTACTTATTGCCGTTTGTGCTGTAGTTCTGGTCACGGCCGACGTAGAAGTTGATATTCGCTTCGACGACATCGACGAAGGTCAGCGTCAGCGTCCAGGTATCGGCGGAGTAGCCGGCATCGTTCTTTGCGCGGAACTTATAGATATATGTGCCTGCCTTGCTCTGGATCAGGCTCTTGTTCACGCCGCCGAACATTGCTTCCTCAAAGTGCTGCTCCCCGCTCCACGTCGCACCGCCATCGGAGGACATGGTGTAGAAGTAGTTCTTGTAGGTCAGCGTGCCGTTTTTCACGCCGAAGATCTTGCCGTCCATCAGATCGTCGAGCTGATAGCTCTTGCCGGTCTGAACTTCCGCAGCGGCATCGGTCACACCGTCGAGCAGATAGGGCGCTGCAGGATCCTTCGCGCCGCAGACGGTGCAGACGCCGTCTTCATACTGATGTGCGCGGGCCTCCTGCCACGCCAAAAGCGGATAGCCGCCGCAGCCGGTATTCTCCTTGAAGCTGCTGCCGAGCGTCGGTGCCAGCGCCTTCAGCTCCTCTGCGGTCTTCGCCGTGGCGTTCTCGTCGCCAATCGCGGAAGCGCTGCCGAGGTAATACACATTGGAGACCTGATCCGCACTGCCCACGGCTGCGCCGATCGCGCCGCTGGCCACAGCCGTCGTGACCTTGCCGGACACATAGGCATTTGTCAGGGAGGACTTCTCCATGACGCCGATCAGACCGCCCATGAGCGTCTTTTCGGTGGTCACATCGCCGGTGCTGTAGGCATTGGTGATGGTCGCCTGCTTGGCATAGCCCATCAGACCGCCGACATAGGTACCGGTCGCCGTGATCCTGCCAGTGTTATAGCAGCCGGTCATCGTGCCGGAATAGAGCTCATAGCACAGGCCGCCGAGGTTGTTCACGCCGGTGACATCGCCTTCATTGCCGCAGTTCGTCACAGTCGTGTCGATCATGACACCGGCCAGACCGCCCACGGAGGAGGTGCTGCCGACCCTCTCGTCGGCCGTCACATCCACGCGGGAAATGACCTTGGAAAGCTCCGCATAACGGGCAGAGCCGACCACGCCTGCGACATAGCCCGAATAAACGGAGAATTCGCTTGCCGCGTTCACGCTGCCCGTGACCGTCAGGTTCTGAATGACCGCATGTTTTTCGGGCGTGCCCTCGACCTGACCAAACAGGCCGAGATACAGTCTCTCGCCGGAGGCCGCCGTGGTATAGTCCACCGTCAGGTTGGAGACAGTATGCCCTGCACCGTCAAAGCTACCCGCGAAAGCTACGCTGCCATTGCCGATCGGCGCCCAGACCACATCGGCCAGATCGATATCCTTCGCCAGAATGGCAGAGATCGCATTCTCACCGCCGTTGACCTTCTTGACAAACCAGACAAGCTCGTCGGCATTGCCGATCTGATACACGCCGTCCTTCTGCGCAGGCTCCGCAGGAGCCTTGACCGTCACAGCACACTGTGCCTTTGCCTCGCCGCAGCTGGCCGTGATCGTGGCCGTACCGGTCTTTCCGGCAGTCACGACGCCGTTCTGCACGGAAGCGACCTCTGCATCCGTCGTCGTCCAGGCAATGGTCGGATCCGTCGTATCCTCCGGCTGGATTGCAGCGGTCAGGGCCGCCGTGTCGCCGGTATACAGGTTCAGCTCGGTCTTATCCAGCGTTACAGCCGAGGCCATGACCGGGGGCGTGACCGTAACGGCACATTCTGCCTTCACGGTGCCGCACGTCGCAGTGATGACAGTCTCGCCGGCCGCCTTCGCCGTAACGATCCCGTTTTCCACCGTTGCGACCTCTTCCTTCGAGGAGCTCCAGACAATGGTATCCGTCGTGTTCTCCGGCTGGACCGTGGCCTTCAGGGAAGCGGTCTTTCCCGCCGTCAGCGTCAGCTCCGTCTGGTCCAGCGTCACGCCGGTCGCCGGAGTGACCTCGCGGGTCAGCTCGAGATACAGCTCATACGTCGTGCCCGCCATGACATCCATAATGCTCAGATAGGCGACCTTGCTGTTTTCCGCAGGCGTGAAGGGCTTTTCATCCTTGTCCGTCAGCAGGGCCGTCTCCAGCTCCGCAGCCTTCAGGGTGAAGGGATTCGCGCCAGCCTCGTTGAGATAATTGCTCTTCTTGTCCGTCACGAGCAGGAAGCTCGCATCCGCCACATGGATCGTCACATCACTGCCGTAGGGCAGCACGGCACGGTACTTCGTCTCGCCCTCGCCGCCAACGCGGGAAAGGGGGCTGGTCTTGCCGCCGACGCTGACCGTGAGCGGGCTGGCCGTGACCGTGACGGTGCACTCGGCCTTCACGCTGCCGCACGTTGCCGTAATGACGGTGCTGCCCGCGCCGACCGCAGTCACAACACCGTCCGCGACCGTAGCGACCGCCTCATTCCCGGTCGTCCAGGTCAAGGTATCCGTGGTGTTTTCCGGCTGTGCCGCTGCCGTCAGAACGGCCGTTTCGCCCGTCATCAGATTCAGCGTGGTCTTGTCGAGCGTCACGCCGGTCGCCGGGACGACCGCAGCCGCCTTTTCAAAGCGGACTGCCACATCGTCATAGGCGAAGTAGGCGGGCTGCGAGAAGCCATAGCCGTTATCGCTGGAGCCGGTCACATTGAACGTGACCTTCAGGACCTTACCAAGGCCGGACAGGTCCCACCTTGTCCAGTCCATCATGATGTTCTTCGGACCGTTGCAGAGGTAGATGCTGGCCGTTCCGGTCTTCTCCCCTGCCGCGTTATAGCCCGTTGCGACCAGCTTGACCCAATCGTCGTCGCCGATCTTGGCAGTCAGACCGTTGCCGTCGATGTAGCAGTTGAGCGCATAGTCCATGTTGTTGACATACATATGGTCAATGACACGGGCGGTGCCGTCGGCAAAGGTTAGGGTCGGCAGGGAGGCCTCGGTCAGGCCATAGCCGGAATTATCTGCATAGCCGTAATGCACGGCAAAGTTATTCGAGCCGTTGTGGCCGCCGCCGGTCCGCTCCAGACCGGAAACGTCCTTTTTATAAACGGTAAGCTGACTCTCGAAGCCGCCGTACTTGCTGATCTCACCGGAAACATAGTTGGAAACGGCATGACCGCCGCTCCAGTAGCACCAGGAGCCATAGCCCTCGGACAGGGTGTTGCTGAGCCAGGTATTGTTCTTATCCGTCCACTTGTAAGCAGCGTCGACGGAGTCGACACCGGCGCCGCTCTCTCCGTAGAGCATCTTGCCGCCGTACTGCGGGCTGTCAATGAGACTCGTCCAGTTGTTTCCGCCTGCGAAGTTCGTTCCGCCCTTATAGTCGGCATCCTCGAACGTGAGGACGCGCAGCTCATAGTCGGGCTCTGCTGCGAACGCACTGACGGGCAGCAGCGAGCAGACCATCACAATGGCCAGCACGAGCGCCAGCAGGCGCTTTCCGCACGCTGCGGGTTTCGTTTGCATAAGCGATCTCTCCTTTTACTGATAATGTGTATCGGCAGCCGCCGGAGCGGCAGAAGCAGGGTTCAGCCCCGCCACAGCTGAGCTGCGGGGGGCGCTTTGTTTTCCCTTCGGAAAACAAAAAAACGGCTGAAGGGATAGCATACCTATCCCCTCAACCGATTCGGGCTATGGAAATCTCCCAGTAGGTCTTCTGAGTTGCGCCTCCGGCGGAGCATCCGCCACGTCTGCCGCCCTGCCTTCTCAGTTTCCCAATGACCGGCTTTCGCCGACGGACAGCAGCCTCAGCGCTCACAGCGACGGTCATCCAGAAGGCATCTGCCTTCTCGGGGTATTATCCCCATTCCCTTGTTTACCAACGCGCCTGACGGATCCTCCGCCGTTGCGGCCACGCGGTCTCTGCGAGTCGTGTGATTCAATTTTATGGTCTGGTACCAGCCGGACCATCCTTGATTATATCGTCCCGGATTCAGAATGTCAATTGCATTTTGTCCAAAAATGCAAAGCTCCCCGCACCGTTTTCGGCACGGGGAGTCGCTGCATTGCAGAATTACTTCTCGGCAGCCTTATCCTGCTCGATGAGGATGCGCAGCGCACCGACGGCGACCTCGACGCTCTTCGGCATCTCGGAATACGCCATGACGGAGGAGGCGCGGCAGCCGCGGATGGAAGAGATGACAAAGATCGCGGCAGACTCCATCTCGGAGCTGATGACATTGCCGCGGCGCCATGCTTCCCAACGGGCCTTCAGCCACGGCTCGGCGGGCATGTTCTCCGGCTCGTGCTGGCCGTAGAAGGAGTCCTTGGACTGGGTGATGCCCTCGATGAAGTTGTAGCCGAGCTGCTTGGCGGAGTCGGCCAGAGCGGCGACAACGTGGCGGTCGGCGACGGCCGGGTACTCAATGGGGATGTAGTGCTTCGTCGTGCCCTCGTCGCGGACGGCAGCGGTGTTGATGACGCCGTCGAGCGTCGGGTCGAACGCGCGGTCGCAGACGCGGCCGGCTGTGCCGACGCGGATGAAGGTGTCCGCGCCGCAGGCGATCAGCTCTTCCAGGCAGATCGCGGTGGACGGGCAGCCCATGCCGGTGGAGACGACGGAGACGGGAACGCCGTTGAGCGTGCCGGTCCAGGTCTTATGCTCGCGGTTGTGCGCGACGAGCTTTGCATCATCAAAATAGGATGCGATCAGGTCCGTGCGGAACGGATCGCCGGGGAGCAGGACATAGCGGCCGATGTCGCCCTTGCCCACGCGAACGTGATAGGTCTTGCCCTCATCTGTAAAAACAGCCATAGTAATTTACCTCCAATTATTATCTCTTGCTCTTATCATAGGGAACGCCAATGACGCCGGGCGCATTGGAACGCTTCGTGGAGAACGCCAGAACGATCAGCGTCGCCACATAGGGAAGCATCTTGAAGAAGGCCTCCGGGATGCCGAGGTTATACAGGAACGGGATAACGGAATACGACGCGGCAATGGTCTTCGTCAGGCCGAAGAACAGAGCGCCGAGCGCGATACCCCACGGCTTCCACTGGCCGAACACGACGACGGACATGGCGAGGAAGCCATAGCCGCTGACGCTGGCGGTATAGGTCGTGGTCGTCGGCAGGATGAACACGAGGCCGCCGAGACCGGCCAGAGCGCCGGAGATCAGGACGCCGGCATAGCGCATCTTATAGACGCTGATGCCGACACTGTCGGCTGCCTGCGGGTTTTCGCCGCAGCTGCGCAGGCGCAGGCCGAAGCGGGTACGCTTGAGGATGAAGGCCGTGACGATCAGGACGAGGATGCCGAGATACGTCGTGACATAGGCCTTCTGGAACAGGATCGGGCCGAGGACCGGGATCTTGCTGAGCAGCGGGACGGCGTCGATACGGAATGTGTTGCGGAAGACGACCTGCTCCGTGCCGAGCATGACGCGGGCATAGAAGATGCAGAACGCCGTAGCAAACGTGATGATGGCCGTCGAGCTGATGGTCTGCTCCGCCTTCAGGTGGATGGAGGCAAAGGCGTGCAGGGAGCTCAGGAGAATACCGGCAAGGATCGAGATCAGGATCGCGATCAGCAGAACGAGCCATGAGGGCATGGCGGCACTTGCCGAGCGGATGAACATGATGCCCGCGAACGCGCCGAAGACCATGATGCCCTCAAGTGCGATGTTCAGAACGCCGCTGCGCTCGGAGAACAGGTCGCCGAGGCCGACGAGAAGCAGCGGGACGAGGAAGATCAGCGTCTGCTGGCAGATAAAGATAAACAGATTCATTTATTTCTCCGCTCCTTTCCCGGTGTGGTGCACATCCGTCCTCTGGCGAAGCTGCCATCTGCGGATGCCTTCGCGGATGATGAAGGAGAATGCGCTGAAGTAGACGATCACGGAAACGATGATGTCGACGATCTCCGTCGTGAAGCCGTAGGTCTGCATGTAGAAGCCCGAGACCTGCATATACGCGATGAAAATACCGGTGAATATGATGCCGATCGGGTGGTTCATGGCAAGCAGGGCGACCGGAATGCCGTTCATGCCCTCTGCCGCCTGTACGTCCTCGACCTTGATGTACTTACCGGCGGAGGAAAGGTACAGCAGCGCACCGCCGAGGCCGATGAGAGCACCGGAGATGAGCATGGCGGTCATGATCATACGCTTGGCATCGACGCCGAAGCCGATGCTGGCGTCGCGGTTCTTGCCGCAGGCCTTCAGCTCGAAGCCGAAATTCGTCTTCTCCAGCAGGATGAACACGATGATGGCCACAATAATAACGATGAAGATGCCGATATTCGCGGAGCTGTCCGGGAAGAGCTTCTCCAGGCCGGCCGTCGGGAGGCGGTGAGCCGCCGGCACGGGGCGGGTCTGGTTCTTCACATTGTCATAGATCGGGGCGATCTTGATGAGATAGTTCACAAGATACATGCCGATGTAGTTCATCATGATCGTCGCAATGACGATATTCACGCGGCGATAGGCGTGCAGCAGGCCGGGAAGCAGGGCCCACAGGGCGCCGCCGATCATGCTGGCCAGCAGCGGAACGATCCATCCGAGTGCTCCGGGGAGATTCCAGACGCTGGCAGTATAGACGCCGCAGAAGGCGCCCACGATGAACTGGCCGGCGCCGCCGATGTTGAAGATGCTTGCCTTGAAGCCGAAGCCGACGCCAAGGCCGGTCATGATGATCGGCACGGCATAATACAGCACGTTGCCGAAGGTCTTCATGCCGCTGTAGAAGCCGCCCGTGATGAGCGCACTGAAGGCCGGGAATGCATTCGAGGGATTCGTCGCCAGCAAAACAATGAGGCCGACGAGCAGACCGGCCAGAATGGCCAGAATGGAGGAAAGCACGCCCGCGTAGTCTCTCTGGCGGCGCGGAGCAAGGGGACTTGTCTGTTTTTTCATTTTACCGCTCCTTTCCGCTTGCTGCCGGACATGTAGAGGCCCAGCTCATTGACCGTAACCTCTTCCGGACGGACATCGGCAACGATCTCACCCTCGTAGAAGACGATGATGCGGTCGCTGATGTTCATGACCTCTTCCAGGTCGAACGAAACGAGGAGAACAGCCTTGCCAGCGTCGCGCTGGCGGAGCAGGTTCTTATGGATGTTCTCGATCGCGCCGACATCCAGACCGCGTGTCGGCTGCATGGCAAGAATGACGTTCTCATCCGAGTCGATCTCGCGGGCGATGATCGCCTTCTGCTGGTTGCCGCCGGACATGCTGCGGGCCGTGCTCTTCGCGCCCTCGCTGCTGCGGATATCGAACTCTTCGATGAGCTCCTCCGCCAGCTCATGGCGCTTATGGAAGCGGATGAAGCCGTGGTTCTGGAATTCCTTGCGGAAATACTTGCGCATTGCCAGATTTTCTTCCAGCGTATTGTCCAGGATCAGGCCGTACTTGTGGCGGTCCTCCGGCACATGGGCCAGTCCGTGCACATTGCGGTAGCGGATGGAGGCATGGCTGACATCCTCGCCGTTGAGCAGGATCTTGCCGCTGTTCTGCTTCAGCAGGCCGACGATCACGCGGACGAGCTCGCTCTGGCCGTTGCCTTCGATACCGGCCACGCAGAGGATCTCTCCCTTATGGACGGAGAACGAGACCTGATTCAGAATATTCTTGTTCGGGTTGCGCTCCGACTTGAGCGTTACATTTTCAAGCGTCAGGACAGCATCGCCTGCATGCTCGGGAGCCTTCTCCAGATGGAAGTCGATCTTACGGCCGACCATCATTTCGGAAAGGTCCTCGACGCTGGCGGTCGAAACGTCGCAGGTGCCGATGCACTTGCCGCGGCGCAGGACCGTGCAGTAGTCCGAAACTGCCTTGATCTCATTGAGTTTATGGGTGATAAAGATGATCGCCTTGCCCTCGCGCTTGAGGTTCTGCATGATGATCATCAGTTCGTCGATCTCCTGCGGCGTCAGGACAGCCGTCGGCTCGTCGAAGATCAGGATGTTGTTGTCCTTGTAGAGCATCTTCAGGATCTCTACTCTCTGCTGCATACCCACGGTGATGTCAGAGACTCTGGCATCGCAGTCGATATTCAGGCCATAGCGCTCGCTCAGGGCAAGCACCTTCTTGCGCGCTTCCTCCATCTGCAGGACGCCGTGCTTTGCGGTCTCGACGCCGAGGACGATGTTCTCGAGCACGGTGAAGTTCTGCACCAGCATGAAGTGCTGATGAACCATGCCGATACCCAGCGCATTGGCCGTGCGCGGATTTTTGATCTCTGCCTTTTTGCCGTTCACGAGGATCTCGCCCTCTTCCGGCTGATAAAGGCCGAACAGGACGCTCATCAGCGTCGATTTACCGGCGCCGTTCTCGCCCAGAAGGGCGTGTATCTCGCCATAGCGGACGCGCAGGGTGATGTCGTCATTCGCGACGATGCCAGGAAACACCTTCGTGATGTGCAGCAGCTCGATCGCATAGTTGTCCATAAAATGATCCCCCTAGTTGGTAAACCCGGCAGGGAAACGCCACAGCGCTCCCTACCGGGTCCGCCTTATCTCATAGTCGTTTACTCGACGACCTGAACCGTCACATACTGCAGGGTCGCTGCAACATCCTCGATGGTGACCGTGTTGCCATCCGCATCGACATCGCGGCGGATGCCGGAGGTAACGCCGTCCTTGTCAGCCTTCAGGACTTCGACGATGGCATCATAGTCAGCCTGCGTGAAGTTCTTGAAGCGGGAGGACTCCATGGGAAGACCAACAGCGTCTTCGTTGATGGTCAGAGTCTCGCTCGTGCCGCCGGGGAACGTGTCGTTGTAGTAAGCCTTAATCGCGCCGTAGACAGCCGGAGTGAGCATCTTCATGGCGGAGGTCAGGCAGGTCTCGGTGATCTGGGACATGTCGGTATCAACGCCGATGGAGACGCAGTCGCCGCCGGTGGCCTCGCAGGCCGCGAAGACGTTGTCCGGGCCGCCGCAGCCGAAGATGCACTCGGTGCCGGACTGATACCATGCAGCAGCCTTCGCCTGGAAGTCAGGAGAGTTGCCGAAAGCGCCGGTATAGGTGTACTTCATCTCAATGGAGCCAGCCTCAAGGCCGAGCTCCTTGGCAGCGTATTCCGCGCCGTCCACGAAGCCGTAGCCGAAACGAACGACAGCAGGAACAGCCAGAGCGCCGAAGAAGCCGAGCTTGCGATAGCCTTCCTTGACAGCAGCGTAGCCCGCCAGGAAGCCGGACTGCTCTTCCGCAAAGAAGATGGAGCAGGTGTTGTCTGCGATGACGGTGTCGTCATCAAGGGTCGGGGTGGAGTCGACCAAAACGAAGTGGACGTCCGGATACATGGTCTGAGCCTTGTAGATGGCTTCGCCGAACAGGAAGCCCGGGGTCACGACGAGCTTTGCACCGTTGTTGACAGCGCCCTCAATGGCGGAGAGGTAGCTCTGCGTGGACTGGTCGATCGGGGTGTAGTAGGTGTAGGTCTTGCCGTTCTCTTCGGCGTACTGCTTCAGGCCTTCCCAGGAGAACTGGTTGAAGCCGCGATCGTCGATAGAGTTGGCATCGGTGATCAGGGCCAGCTCAGCCTCGCCGCCGGAAACCGGAGTGGTAGCTTCGCTGCCCTCAGTGTTGGTCGTGGTGTCCTTGGTGTTCTCGGTGTTGTCATTGCCGGAGCCGGCGCAAGCGGCCAGGGACAGGACCATGACAAGCGCGAGAATCAGACAGAAGATTCTCTTTTTCATGTTGCCTCCTAAATGTAATACATTTTTATACTCAGTCCGCAAGCGGACCAAATACCGTTGTTATTCAGCCTGCTGTCAGACTAAATGTCATGTTATTTTGTGAATCAGGGAGCCGCTGATTCAATTCTCAAGAGCGGACGGCGAGGAATTTTTCGTCGAGTCGAGGTTTGGAAAGTGCAGGCGTACTTTGTGTACGTCAAGCTTTCCAAACCGATGGATCGGCGGAAAAGATCCGGCATCCGCCGCAGAGGATTTATTCAGGGGCGACTTTTTAAGCCTGGGGTTTGGCAAAGTAGCCCTTATTCGCAGCGGGGAAGCCGCCCTCCGGCAGCATCTCACGCAGGGTGAACTGCTTATAATCCTCCGGTGTCTTGCCGTGGATAACGAGGAATTCGTCCGGATCGCAGAACTCTGCCATGACCTGACGGCACACGCCGCACGGGGAGCAGTACTCCGTCAGCGGGCCGCGCGGGCCGCCGACGATGGCGATGGCCGCAAACTCGCGCTCGCCCTCGCTGACCGCCTTGAAGAAGGCCGTGCGCTCGGCGCAGTTCGTAGCGCTGTAGCCGGCATTTTCGACATTGCAGCCGGTGTAGATCTTGCCGCTCTTTGTCAGGAGCGCTGCGCCGACGCAGAAATTGGAGTAAGGTGCATAGGCAAATTCTCTTGCCGCGATGGCCTTATGGATAAGCTCAGGGATGTTCATGTTGTTTCCTCCTTCTTAGATCCCACGCCAAGGCGGCGGATGAGCGGCCGCCACATGGCGGCGAACACATCGCACAGCTTGCCGCCCAGCAGCAGATTGATGAACGTGCCGACGCCGATGTCACCGCCCGTCAGCCAGGTGGTCAGCAGCATGAAGCCGCAGTACACATACATCGCCGTACCGTAGCTCTTACGGATGAGCTTTGCCACGGTCAGGATGAGCATGTCCATGGGCTGCACACCGGCGTCGAGCTGTACATACCAGCCGAGCGCGATGCAGGAAATCACAACACCGAGGGTGCAAAGGGCGATGCGTGCCCACATCGGCGGCATGGTCGGAAAAATCTTCCCCAGCAGGTCAAGGTACAGGTTCAGCAGCGGCCCGAGGCCGAAGCCGATGACAAGGGAGCCGAGGCCCACAAGGGAGCGATTCGCGAAGATAAAAATCGCGAGAACGGTGCAGTTGAAGATCAGTGTGACCGTTCCGGTCTGCAGGCCGAGCATGCGGCCCAGCCCCTGCTGGAACGAGGTGTTCGTATCGGAGCCGACGCCCGAGAACACGCACATGGCGATACCGAGTGCCAGGACGATCCAGGCCGGGAGCAGCAGGAGCAGCTGCCGCAGCAGGCGCTTGCCGTTCTCACAGGTGAAAATGGCGGATTTTGCGTTTTGTTTCATGCATACCTCATGAGCCGGATCGGAGCAGAGTTTACCAATTCCGATGATTTCGAAGGAACAGGCGCTCGGGAAACAGCTGCACGTGGTCGGGTGAACAGCTCCCTCAATGGCTCGTACAAGAGAATACCACTTTTTTTACGCCGTGTCAATCGAAACGTTTTCACAAATATTTCCATTGCGAATTGTGCATTCTGACGATTTTTTCCGGCTGATGTCGCCGCCCGGAATGCATATCGCTCTTAACAGATGTTTTATTTTGTTACATAATAGCGTAAGAAAACGCACATCACAAATCATGCTTGACAGCCGTAGAATGGCCTGTATAATAGTATTGTGTAAAGACATGCTTATTTCGCGGGGTCAATCTAAGGTTTTGTTTACGAACACATGATTATTTCAGGTCTTTCCGGGAGGGATGCACCATGGGCCGCCAAAAGCGCGCTTATCAATCCGTGACCATTCGCGACGTTGCCGAGCGGGCCGGTGTAGCAGTTTCGACTGTCTCGCGCGTGCTGAACGGGCTGGACCGCGTCAGCGAAGAAACGCGCCGGCGTGTCGAACAGGCTGCCCGCGAGCTGTCCTATGTACCAAATAATTTCGCCGCCTCCATGGTCACGGGGCAGTCCAAGATCCTCGGCATTATCGTGCCGAGCTTCACGCACGACTTCTTCGGCTTCATCGCACAGACGGCAGAGCATGTGTTCCGCAAGCATGGCTATCTCACCATCGTCTCTGCCAGCGGCGAGGACCCGGTCGCAGACCCCGCCGCCTTCCTGCAGCGCTTCTACCACATGCTCGACGGCGTGCTCCTCGTGCCGACGGCCGCGCGCCTGAAGGACCTCGAGTCCTTTGACAAGCCGCTGCTGCTCGTCGACCGCGACATGCCGGGCAGCTCGTTCAGCAGCATCTCGTTTGACAACGAGCCTGCCTGCTATGAGCTGACGCGCCGCCTGACGGAAAAGGGCCACCGCCGCATCGGTCTTTTGGTGCTCAACAGCCCCATGAACATCGGCGCGGACCGGCTGGCAGGCTGCCTGCGCGCCCTGCGCGAGGCCGGCGTGGAGCAGGACCCCGCACTGGTGCGCTGCTGCGCGGCGGCTGCCGTGGACGGCTATACCCAGACGCGGCTGATGATGACCATGCCGGACCCGCCAACGGCCATCGTGTGCTGCAGCGAGGAGCTCTGCACCGGCGCGGTGCGCGCGTGTATGGACCTCTCCCTTGCCCCCGGCCGTGATATCTCGCTCGTCAGCTTCGATGAGCTGATCACTCCGCTGGCCCCAACAGCCATCACCTCGGTTTTCTCCCCGCGCCGCAAAATGGCCAAGGTCGCAGCGGAGCGCCTGCTGGAAATGGTCGCCAATCCGGCAAAACGCATACCGCGCAAGGACGTCGTCGAGACGATCATCCACGAGCAGCACAGCATTGCGCAGCTTTAAGCGCACTGCGTTTTATTTTTCAGGAAGGAAAATCATCGATCATGAGCGAATATCAACCGGCAAATCTTGAAAATCTCTTTGTCAAGCGCGCAGGCAGGCGCATGCGCGTCGCCTCCTGCGACCCGACGGGCGCCAATAACGACAATGTCCTCATTCCCTCCGGCGAGACGTATCTCTTCGCCGACCTGCAGGGTCCCGGCATCGTCACGCACTTTTTCTGCACCATCGGCAACCCGAACAAACGCCGCCCGGAATGCGGCATCGGCACGGAGGAATTCAACGTCCGCAAGGTCGTGCTGAATGTCTACTGGGACGACGAAACGGAGCCGAGCATCCAGGCGCCTCTCGGCGACTTTTTCGGCATGGGCCACGGCATTACAAAGAGCTTTGCCAGTGCTCCCCTGCAGATCACACCGGAGGACGGCCGCGGCTTCAACTGCTGGTTTCCGATGCCGTTCCGCAGGCGCGCCCGCTTCACCGTGAAGAACGAATGCTGCAGCCCGCTGCACTTCTATTTCTACGTCGATTACGAGCAGGTCGAGTCCCTGCCGGAAAACACGCTGTACTTCCATGCGCTCTGGAACCGCGAATGCCCGACGGACGGCATCCCCTCCTCGGCGCGCTCCCGCCATATGGAATGGATCATGGGCGGCGAGCAGGACAAGCATCTCTCCGCAGAGGGCAACTACGTCCTGCTGGACGCCGAGGGCAGCGGCCAGTATGTCGGCTGTAACATCAACATCCATAATCTGGAAAACAGCAGCGAGTGGGACTGGTTCGGGGAGGGCGACGATGCCATCCTGATCGACGATGAGCCGTGGCCGCCCCGTCTGCACGGCACAGGCATGGAGGACTATCTCGGCCTTGCGTGGTGCCCGACGCAGGAATACCACGCGCTCTATAACGGCTGCACGCTCTCGCCCATGGACAACTACAAGGGCATGGCATCGTATTACCGCTTCCACATTCTCGACCCCATCATGTTCGACAGGCACATCCGCGTGACGTTCGAGCACGGCCACAACAACAACCGCAGCGACGACTGGTCTACCACGGCCTACTGGTACCAGACGGAGCCGCACAAGCCCTTCCACCCCATGCTCCCCGTGGAGCAGCGCCTGCCGATCGATCAGAAGCTCTATGAGTGGACCGGCCGCCGCGAATTCTGCAAAAACGAGGAAAACGTCCGATAAATATTTGGAGGAGGACCTAACGGTCCTCCTCGATCATTTTCTTGACATAGTAGCAGAATCAGGATATAATATGACTACCATCAATAGGAGGTGTTGCTATGAACCATGGCATTTCCATCCGGCCGTCTAAGGATATCCGCACGAATTATGCGCAGATCTCTGCCCTGACCCGGCAGAATCCAGTCGCGATCACTGTCAACGGCAAGGAGGACACCGTCCTTCTCAGCCACGAGGAGTATCAGGAGCAGCTGCTCCGCATCAGCGAACTGGAGGCAAAGCTGTCCATGTACGCTCACCTTGCCCAGGCGATGGACGACATCCGGCTGGGCCGGGTGCAGTCCGCAGACGCTGTCTTTGACGAGCTTCTCGGGGAGCTGGAGGCTCCTCAGGAATGAGCACGCAGGTCGTGTTCACCGGGACGGCGAAAAACGATCTCCGGGAGATCGCCGTTCATCTTGCAAAACGGTCCGGCAGCCGGGAGCTTGCCGTCCGCTTTGTCCGGGAGCTGCAGGAGCAGACGGCGATCCTGGCGCAGTTCCCGGAATCCGGCGCATTCCCGCAGGACCGGATGCTGAAGAGCAGCGGCTTCCGTTTTCTGACGCACAAGGACTATCTGCTGTTCTACCGGTACGAAAGGGCCGAGGGTCGGGTCTATATCATGGCCATTTTCCACGGCAGGCGCGACTACCTGCGCGTCATGCAGCAATATCTGTAACGTAAATCGGGAATAAATGTGGAGGAGGGCCGATCGGTCCTCCTCCATTTTTGGCGGCACTGCACAATTCAGCCAGAGCATTCGGCGAAAAATATCCGACGAAGGCCGAAGATGCAATTGTGCGGTGCTGCCTAGGTTTATTCTCCCAGGTCCAGCTCTGCCATGACGGCAGCGCAGCGCGGGCACAGGCCGTCCGCATTGGCCTTCGTCGAGTGCATCCAGCAGCGCGGGCACTTCACGCCCTCAGCGTTGCGCACCTCGATGCGCAGGCCGGGGAAGGCGGTTCCGCTGCCGGTCACGTTCGCGGCATCGGGGTCGTCGTCCGTCAGGATGACATCCGAAACGAGCAGCAGGGCCGTCAGGTCCATGTCCTTCACGGTCTCGAGGGCCTTGGCAGCCGCCTCGTCGCGGGCGCAGAGGGCAACATGGGCCTCGAGCGCCTTGCCGATGCGCTTGTCCGCGCGGGCCTGCTCCAGCACGCCATTGACGTCGCCGCGCAGGGCGATGAGCGTATCCCAGCGAGCCATGGCCTGCGCATCGAGTGCATAGGCCTCATACGGCTGCACCATCTCGTTCAGAACGACATTGCGCACGTCGTCGCCCGCGCGATGCGGCATGGCCTGCCAGATCTCGTCGCAGGTGAACGGCAGGATCGGCGCGAACATCCGCGCCATGGCGTCGACGATGAGATACAGCGCCGTCTGCGCGCTGCGGCGCTTCAGGCCGTTGCGGGACTCGCAGTAGAGGCGATCCTTCAGAATGTCCAGATAGAAGCTGGACAGCTCCACAACGCAGAAATCGTTGATGGCGTGGGTCAGAACATGGAATTCGTAATTGTCGTAGGCTTCAAAGGCCGTGCGGATCAGCTCGTTGAGCTTTGTGACGGCCCAGCGGTCCAGCTCCAGCATATCCTCCGGCGCAACAAGATGCTCCGCGTCGAAGCCGTCGAGGTTGCCGAGGCAGTAACGGGCCGTGTTGCGGAACTTCAGGTAATTCTGGCTGAGCTGCTTGAAGATCTCCTTCGAGCAGCGCACATCGGCGCGGTAGTCCGCAGAGGCGGCCCACAGACGCACGATATCTGCACCGAAATCGCGGATGAGGTCAGCCGGGTCGACGCCGTTGCCGAGGGACTTGTGCATGGCCTTGCCCTCGCCGTCGACCGTCCAGCCATGGGTCAGGCACTCACGGAACGGAGCGCCCTGCCCGAGCGCGCCAACAGACGTCAGCAGGCTCGACTGGAACCAGCCGCGGTACTGATCGGCGCCCTCGAGATACATCGTCGCGGGCCACTGGTCTGGATGCTCGCGGCGCAGGGAGGCAATGTGCGTCGAACCGGAGTCAAACCAGCCGTCGAGCGTGTCGGTCTCCTTTTCAAACGTTCTGCCGCCGCAGTGCGGGCAGCTCAGGCCCTCAGGGACAAGCTCCATGGCCTCGCGCTCAAACCAGATGTTCGAGCCGTGCTCGCCGAACAGGGCGGAGATGTGGGCGATGGTCTCCGGGGTGCAGACGGGCTTGCCGCAGTCCTTGCAGTAGAACACCGGGATCGGCAGGCCCCAGCGGCGCTGACGGGAGATGCACCAGTCGGCGCGGTCGCGGATCATGGCGACCATGCGGTCCTTGCCCCACGCGGGCAGCCACTTGACATTGTCACAGGCGGCGACGGCCTCGTCCTTGAAGGACTCGACGGAGCAGAACCACTGCGGGGTGGCGCGGAAGATGATCGGGCTCTTGCAGCGCCAGCAGTGCGGATAGCTGTGGGTGAATTCCTCGGAGGCGAACAGCGCGCCGCTCTCCTTCAGGTCGGCCAGAATGACGGCGTTGGACTCGTCATAGCGCAGGCCGGCATACTTGCCCGCAGCCTCGGTCTGGCGGCCGCGGTCGTCCACGGGGACGATCAGGTCGATGTTATAGCGGCGGCAGGTCTGATAGTCGTCCGCGCCGAAGCCCGGGGCGGTGTGGACGCAGCCCGTGCCGGAGTCCATCGTGACATAGTCCGCGCAGACAAGCAGGGACTCGCGCGGCAGGAACGGATGCTGTGCCGTCATATACTCAAAATACCGGCCCTCATGGCGCTCGACGATCTCATATTCCTCGATGCCGCCGGCCTTCATCGTCTTTTCAAGCAGCGCCTCGGCGACGAGATAGCGCTCGCCGTTTGCCGCCTTGACGACAACATAGCTCTCCTGCGGGTTCAGGGCGATGGCGAGGTTGCCGGGCAGCGTCCACGTCGTCGTCGTCCAGATGATAACATAGGTGTTTTCAGCCTCGAGCTTGCCCTTCGTGTCCTTCAGGGCGAACTTGACGTAGATGGACGTGCAGGGATCGTCCTGATACTCGATCTCGGCCTCGGCCAGCGCCGTCTCGTCCTTCGGGCACCAGTACACGGGCTTCAGGCCCTTGTAGATATAGCCCTTGCGGTACATCTCGCCGAAGACCTTGACCTCCTCGGCCTCAAAGGCCTTGTCCATGGTCTTATAGGGATGCTGCCAGTCGCCGAGGACGCCGAGGCGGCGGAAGCCGCTCATCTGACGGTCGATGAAGTCCTGCGCAAAGGCCTGGCAGGCATTGCGGAACTCCGGGATCGGCATGGCCTTGTGGTTGAGCTTGTTCTTCTTGATGATTGCCGACTCAATGGGCATGCCGTGGTTGTCCCAGCCGGGAACATAGGGCGTGTAATAGCCGCGCATCGCATGGGAGCGGACGATGAAGTCCTTGAGCGTCTTATTGAGCGCGTGGCCCATGTGGATATCGCCGTTGGAGAACGGAGGGCCGTCGTGCAGAATGAACGCAGGCTTGCCCTCGTTCTTTTCGAGCATCAGGCGGTAGACGTCGATCTTGTTCCAGTGCTCCAGCATGCCCGGCTCGCGCTGCGGCAGGCCCGCGCGCATCGGGAAGTCCGTCTTCGGGGTGATGATGGTGTTCTTATAGTCCATAAATGCCTCCATTTATTTCTTTTAAACGCTTGTAACTGGTTATTGTCCCAAAAAATCCTCTGTCTCATCAAGAGACAGAGGATTTCTCTGCGGTACCACTCCTGTTCCCCCGGAACGGGGGCGCTTGGGGCGCGATAACGGGCGCAGGCCGTCTCCCCTTACGCAGGCGCATGGCCCTTCCGGGGAAAAGCTCCGGGGTGATGCCCTGCAGCGCGCGTCTGCCTTGCATCCTCCGGCAGCTTTCTGAACGCGCGGGGTCCGCAGGTCCGTCCCCTTCGTCGCTTGATCGGTATTCGGTTCCGGTACGAATGTACAGAGATTCTTACCGCTTTTTCGGGTCGTAATTCCGCCCGAACTGCAGATCTTCAAATTTTTTGCTCACGGGGAAGCCGTGCAGCGTGTCGAGCTTGCGCGTATCGCCGGAGTGATCCTCCTGCGCGATGTCGCCGAGCGTCGAGCCGCTGAGGCTCTGCTCGATCTGCTGGCCGATCTCCTCGATGAGGGCGTCGGCCTTCTCCTCGGCGGAGGGATGAGACTGCTCTGCCTCGTAGTCATAGGCGCGGTTGTGAGACGGCTCCTTCGGCTGCTCCTTCGGGGTCAGCACGGGGGTCTGCGGCTCCACCGGCGGGGTGAAGCGGTGGACGCGCTCCGGCTCCTCCGGCTGGGAGGGCGTGAGCGGCGTCTCCCTGCGCAGCTCGTCGATAAGCTCGAGCTGGCGCTTCAGGCGCTTTTCCATGCCATCCAGGAACTGCGATGTGGCGGCCTTGGCCGCATCGAGGCGCTCCTGCTCCTCGCCGACGAGAGCGTCGACATTGTTCGTCTTGGCGCTGGCGGCATCCTCTGCCTCATGCAGCATCTGCGCGCACTTTTTCTCGGCGTCCGCGACCATCTGGTCGCACGTCTTCTGCGCGGCAAGCAGGGCGTTCTGCATGGAAGCCTCCTGCTTGCGGTATTCCTCCAGCTTTTCCACAAGAATGCGCATCTTGCTCTTCAGCACGGAATTTTCTTTATAGAGGGTAACATAGTCCTCGGTCAGCGGCTCGAGAATGTCATCGACGGAGTCCATATCGTATCCGCCGAACAGCGCCTTCTCAAAGCTGATGTCCTGGATCTGCTGCGGGGTCAGCATCGTCTTCAGCTCCTGTCTCTGTCTTGCGTGGGATGGAACGCACCTTAGAAGTACATCCCGTTGTTTTCGAGTTCCTCAACGAGATCGCCAACGACATCCACGTTGTACGGCGTGATGAGATAGGTGGAAATGGCGATCTTCTTGATCTTGCCGTCGAGCGCATAGGCGCAGCCGGAGAGGAAGTCCACCAGACGGCGGGCGACGTCCTTGTTCGTGGACTCGAGGTTCAGCACGACGGCCTGCTTGTCGCGCAGGTGATCGGCGATGTCGGAGACCAGATCAAAGCGGTCCGGCTTGACCAGCACGACCTGCAGCTGGGTGGTGGCGTTGATATTCACGACCTTGTTGCCGCCGCGGGTCGTCTGCGTATCCTGCGCGGCCGGGGTGCTGCGGCTATAGCTGCGGCGGGAAGACTGAGGCGCGGGAGCGGGATCGTTGTCCAGCGGCTCGTCGTCATAATCATCATAATCATCCTCTTCCGGTTCGGAATACGGGTGAGTCAGCTTCTTCAGTTCGTCCATAAATCCCATGGGTTCGTCCTCCAATATTGTTTCGATATGATCGTTAATCGCTCTTTACCGGCGCATAGTTCCGCGGGCCAAAAATGGCCGTGCCGATGCGCACCATGGTGCTGCCGCAGGCAATGGCGTCCTCGAAATCGTCCGTCATTCCCATCGACAAAAAATCCATAAAAATATTATCGTATTTTTGGGCTGTTATGTCAACAGCAATTCTGCGAATTTTTTGAAAATATCTGCAATTATCGCCCTTTTTCCTGCCGATCGGCGGCACCGTCATCAATCCGCGCACGCGAACGGCGGGATAATCTGCCATTTCTTCCACGATCCGGGGGAATTCCTTCAGCAGGAAGCCGGACTTCTGCTTCTCGCCGCCGGCGTTGACCTCCAGCAGGATATCCTGCACGATGCCGCGCTTGGCGGCCTCGGCATTGATATCCGCAAGCAGCTCGCGGCGGTCCACGGACTCGATCACATCGACCTGCCCGACGACCTGCCGGACCTTATTGCGCTGCAGCGCGCCGATGAAGTGCACCGGAGCGCCGTCATAGGCATGCTCGTCCAGCTTTTTGACCAGCTCCTGCACGCGGTTCTCGCCGCAGCAGTCCACCCCGGCCGCAATGGCCTCGCGCACGGCGGCGCTGTCGTTCATTTTTGTTGCGGCGCACAGGCGGATGTCCGCCGGGTCGCGCCCGGCAGCCCGGGCGGCAGCCGCGATCCGGCTGCGGATCTGCGCCACGTTTTCCGTGATCATGCTCATGCTTCCATCACCTTTCCGTCCTCGATGTCATCCGAGGTCAGGATAATATCGTCGCCCGGCCAGAGGTTTCCCGTGCTGGACTGATCCAGCTCGACAACGTAGCCGTCTCCGTACGCATAAAGGATCTCCACCGGCTTCCAGCGGGCGCGCGCGCCCTCGAGCACATAGACGCCCGCCTGCCCATCGACCATATAGAGCGCCTGCTTCGGCACGCGCAGGCCGGTATAAGAGGAGAAAATGATATCCGCGCTCTGGCGGCGCAGGGCCGTGACCTCCTGCGGCTCGCGCTCGCAGGACAGCACGATGGTACAAACGCCGTCCTCCGCCTCGCTGATGGCCTCGACCTGCATTCTGATCTGGGAGAGCTTTTCCAGTCCGAAGCTGACGGTCAGCGTCTCGCCCGCGGCAGTCTGCTCCGCGCGCGCCTCCGGGATCTCGGCTGCAAAATACCACTTCTGGCCCGTGATGAGCCTGCCGACGGCATTGCCCGGAACGGCAGAGGCATGCTGCGCAGCGGCGCGCAGCTCGCTCGGTTTCATCTGCAGCACGCTCTCCGGCGTGAGCACGCGCTCAAGGCCGTCCGTCTGCTCGGAAAAATAGCCGGCGCTCTCGACCGTCACGGCCTCGGCGCTCTGCTCCGTCTCGGCGGAGAGCGCGGAGATCTGCGACTCGAGCTCGGCGATGCGGCCCTCCATGCGCGCGGCGTCGTCCGCCGTCACGCTGCGGCGCAGCACGAGCGGCTGCAGCTCGGACATCACATCGTCGGCCTCCGTCAGATCACGGCGGGCCGTCAGTGCAGCCAGCTCGCCGAGGGCCTTTTCGATGGCGTCGTCCGTCTGGGTCGTGTCCTCCCCTGCCGTGCCGGAGGCCGCATAGCGCAGCTGCGAAAGCTGTTCCTGCAGGGCCGTGAGCCTGTCGCGCTTTTCGCGCGCCGCAGAGGTCTGATAGCCGTCTGCCACGCACTGCCCGCTGCCGACGCGCTCGCCCTCGGTCAGGGCGCAGACCACAACGGGCTGTGAGGCCGTGATGATCTCCTCCTCACGCACCACAAAGCCGGAAACGGTCTGCCCGTCGCCGGCTTCGCAGCGCACGGCAGTCTCGAGGGTGTAGCTGCTCCCGCCGCTGCCGAAAAGGACCGACAGCACGAGATAGGCCACCACGATGCCTGCCAATACGATGGATACGATTTTTAGGTAAAGGTCTCCCTGCTTTTTCATCTGGGTACTCCTGTCCGGCCGGGGCACTCGGCCCGCGGCCCGCGGGAGCAGGGTCTTCAGGTACGAACGGGCTGCGCCGGGACAAGCGTGGAGATGGCGTGCTTGTAGATCATCTGCTGCTTGCCGTCCGAGCTGAGCACAACGACGAAGTTGTCAAAGCCCGTCACGATGCCCTTGAGCTGGAAGCCGTTCATGAGGAACATGGTCACGGCCGTGTGCTCGCGGCGCACCTCGTTTAAGATCAGATCCTGCAAATTTTCCGTGTTTGCCATATGTGGTACTCCTTTTCTTTGTTTTCCGGCTCAGCCGGTGTTGGAATACCACGATTGTATCAGATTCCGCTGTCGAAATCGGCCGCTTTTTGCAGGGCCGCGCGGAAAATCTCGTCTGCGCCCGCAGAGGCATCGAGCCACTGCACGGCGGGATTGGCGCGGAACCACGTCATCTGGCGCTTGGCATAGCGCCGCGTGGCCTGCTGGATGGTCCCGAGCGCCGCCTCCGGCGGCAGGCCCTCCTCCAGCGCCTGCACGACCTGCTTATAGCCGATGGCCTGCAGGCTCGTCGCCCGGTCCGGCACGCCGCTGTCAAGCAACGCGCGGACCTCCTGCGCAAGTCCCTGCGCATACATCAGCTCCACGCGCAGATCGATGCGGGCATAGAGCTGCGCGCGCTCCGGGAAGTGCAGGCCGAGCCACAGCGGCCGGTAGCGCGGCGGGATCGCCCGGCTCTCCCGGTCGAAGTCCGTCATGGTCCTGCCGGTCTCCTGCCAGATCTCCAGCGCGCGGACGATGCGCTTTACGTCCGAGACGGACAGCCGCGCCGCCCGCTCGGGGTCCACGGCGCGCAGCTCGTCCAGAAGCGGCTGTGCGCCCTCCTCGGCCGCGCGGCGCTCCAGGGCCTCGCGCCTGCCGGTCTGCGGCAGCGGCGCAAACTGCCGCCCCGCGATGAGAGAATCGATATAAAGCCCCGTGCCGCCGACCAGAATGACGGGCTTCCCGCGTGACAGGATGTCCTGCACGCAGGCATCCGCCTCCTGCACATAGCGGCTGACGGAGTAATTCTCCGCCGGGTCGGCCACGTCGAGCATGTGGTGCGGCACGCCGCAGCGCTCCTCGGGCGTGGGCTTTGCCGTGCCGATATCCATGCGGCGGTAGACCTGCATGGAGTCGAACGAAACGATCTCACCGCCGAGCGCCTGCGCCAGCCGGACGGACAGGGCCGTCTTGCCGGAGGCCGTCGGGCCGACGATGCAGATCATATTGTCTCGCTGCTCCATGGTCAGGCCCTCTTGAACTGCCGCTCAAGCTGCGAAGCCGTCAGCTCCAGACAGATGGGACGGCCGTGCGGGCAGTATTTCAGGTCATTGCGCGTCAGCACCTCGTGCACCACAGCCTCCCACTCCTTTGGGTCGGTGTGCCAGCCGCCCTTGATGGCGGCCTTGCAGGCGATGGTGTGCAGCAGGCGGTCGCGCAGCTCCGTCGGGTCGGCGTGCCGCCCGGTCAGAAGCTCGGCCGCCAGCGCGGTCAGACTCTGCGCGGCGTCGTCCGGCGCGATCTCCGTGGGGATCTGGCGGATGGCGAGCACGCCGTCGCCGTAATCCGAGATCTCATAGCCGTACTGCGCCAGCAGCTCGGCATTTTCCAGCAGCACGGCCGCCTCCTCGCGCTCCGGCTCGCACAGCACAGGCGTGAGCAGCAGCTGCGGCATCACAGGTTCCGTGTCGGCGCGGAGCTTTTCAAACAGGATGCGCTCGTGCGCGGCATGCTTATCAATGAGGAGCAGACTCCCTGCCTGCTCAACGAGGATGTAGGTGTTCAGCGCCTCGCCGATGATGCGGTAATCCGGTACCTTGGGCAGCGGGAGCTCCTGCTGCGTCTCTTCCGTCTGCTTTGGCTCCGGCCGGGCCGGCTCCTCGCGCTTTACCGGCGGCTCACCGTGCTTCCCGGGCGTCTGCCGCTCGGGCTGCGGAGGCGGCATCTGTACGGGCGCTTCCCGCTGCTGCACCGGCGCAGCAGGCTGCGGAGCCGGACAGGGCGGTTCGGGGCGAGTCACAGGCTGCACCGGCTTCGGCGAGGCAAGCGCCGCACCGTCGCGGCGCTCCGTCAGCGAGCCGATCTGCTCGAGCACCGTGCGGGAGGCCGCCGGGCGCGGGCCGTCCTGCAGGGCGGCCGCTGCGGCGCGGTATTCCGCCGCCGACATGGTGCGGAAGGCAGAATTTCCGTCGTTCTGCGGCTTCAGCTTCATCTGCACGCGGCCGGAGGCCTGCTCCAGTGCGCCGAGCACGCCGTAATGCACGCAGTCGAACACCTCCTGCTCGCGCAGGAAGCGCACCTCCGTCTTCGCGGGGTGCACATTGACGTCCACAAGATGCTCCGGCAGGTGCAGATGCAGCACGCAGGCCGGGAAACGACCCTGCAGGAGCTGATTGCGGTAGGCCTGCTCGAGCGCGGCCGTCATGAGCTTGGAGCGGACATGCCGCCCGTTGACAAAAAAGATCTGGCTGCCCCGCGTGCCGCGCGTCGCGGCCGGGCGGGTCACAAAGCCCGTGACGGAGAGCTTGTCCCAGCTCCCGTCCACCGGGGTCATCTCCTGCGCGGTCTGGCGGCCCATGACGGCATAGATCGCGCTGAGGAGCTTGCCGTCGCCGGGCGTGGAGAGCTGCTCCTGCCCGTCGCGCAGCACGCGCACGGCGACCTCCGGATGAGCCAGCGCAAGGCGCTGCACCGTGCTGAGCACGGCGGAGGCCTCCACGGAGTCTCGCTTCATGAACTTCATGCGCGCAGGTGTATTGTAAAACAGGTCGCGCACGAGCATGGTCGTGCCGTTCGGGCAGCCCGCCTCGCCGCGCTCCGTCACAACGCCCGCCTCGAGATGCAGACTCGTGCCGAAGGGCGCGTCCGCCGTCTTCGTCAGCACGTCGATGCGCGAGACGGAGGAAATGGCCGCCAGCGCCTCGCCGCGGAAGCCGAGCGTGTGGATGGCCTCCAGATCGGCCGCCTCATGGAGCTTGCTCGTGGCATGGCGCAGGAAGGCCGTCTCCACATCCTCTGCCGCCATGCCGCAGCCGTCGTCCGTCACGCGCAGGAACGTCATGCCCCCGTCGCGCAGCTCGACTGTGACCTTATGGGCCCCGGCGTCGATGGCGTTTTCGACCAGCTCCTTTGCGGCGCTGGCCGGGCGCTCCACGACCTCGCCAGCGGCGATCAGGTCGGCGACATGGGGAGAAAGCTGTTGGATCTTTGGCATAACTACCTCACAGGAACGCTTGCATCAGCGAGCGCAGAAGGCTCGCGAGCACAGATTGGAAATTGATGAACATATGCAGGAAAATACAGGCCCAGATGTTGCCCGTCTTCTGATAGACCCAGCACAGCGAGAAGCTCGCCGGGAGATAGAGGCTCAGGCACAGGATCGTATTGGCCGCAGTCATGGAGCCAAGGAATTGGAACACATGCATCCCCGCAAACAGGAACATGGACAGCGCATAGGCAGCCGGGAGGCATCTGCGCGCCAGCGGCGCAAACAACACGCCGCGGAACAGGCACTCCTCCGCCAGCGGCGCGAGCACGACGGTGCAGAGCGTCATGGCCAGCGGGTAACCGCCGAGCAGGGAGTTGACGGCCTCCTGATTATAGTTCTCCGGCATGATATCCAATACCGTATAGGCCGTCGTCAGCACAAGGTTCGCGCCATAGCACATGCCAAAGCCGATCAGCACGCTCAGAAGCATTTTCCCCTCGAATTCCCGAAGTGACTGCCAAAGCGTGCGGCGGAAGATCAGGAGCATGACGGCAAAATTCACGGTCATATAGAGCAGATTCGCAAAAAAGTAATTGCGCGGCTCCGTCAGCGGAAAGCCGAGTGCCGGAAAGTAGGTAAGGATCGCAAAATTCAAAAAAAAGAGAAAAACAGGCAGATACAGTGCGCCGAGGATCCATTCGCGCGGCTCGGGCGCCCGGATCCCGCTGCGGCGGGGAAACATCCAGCTCATCCGGCATTCTCTCCTTTCCGTCAGAGCATTTTCTTCAGCTCGAACAGGGCGTTCATGGCCTCGATCGGCGTCATGGTCTCGATCGCAAGCGATTCGAGCTTCCGCCGCAGGGCGTCGTTCTCCATGCTCGTGATGGAGATCTGGTCGTCCGCCGCCACGCGCACCGTGCGCACGGGCGCGCCGCTCTCAAGCGCCCGCAGCAGCTCCCGCGCGCGGGAGACGACTTTATCCGGCAGGCCCGCCAGCCGCGCGACCTCGACGCCGTAGGAATCGTCGGCCGCACCGGGGACGATCTTGCGCAGGAACACGATGTCCGCGCCGCGCTTGCGCACGGCAATGTTGTAGTTCCGCACGCCCTCGATCTCCTGCTCGATGTCCGTCAGCTCATGATAGTGCGTGGCAAAGAGCGTCTTTGCGCCGATGCGCTTTTTGTCGGCGGCATATTCGAGAACGGCGCGGGCAATGGCCATGCCGTCAAATGTCGACGTACCGCGTCCGATCTCATCGAGGATGAGCAGGCTGTGCGACGTCGCGTGCTTCAGGATCTCCGCGACCTCCGTCATCTCCACCATGAACGTGGACTGGCCGGAGGCCAGATCGTCCGAGGCGCCGATGCGTGTGAAGATGCGGTCCACCACGCCGATGCGCGCCGTGCGCGCCGGGACGAAGCAGCCCATCTGCGCCATCAGCACGATGAGAGCAACCTGCCGCATATAGGTCGATTTACCGGCCATATTTGGGCCGGTCAGAATGGCAACGCGGTTCGCGCCGCAGTCGAGCGCCGTGTCGTTCGGGACGAACAGCGCATCCTTGAGCACCTGCTCCACGACGGGATGGCGGCCGTCCGTGATGTGCAGCTCGCCGGAGAGGTCGATCTCCGGGCGGCAGTAATTCTGCCGGGCGGCCAGCGCCGCAAAATTCGTCAGCACGTCCAGCGCGGCCACGGCGCGCGCCGTGCGCTGGATGCGGGCGGACTGGTCGGCCAGATGCTGGCGCACCTGTGAGAACAGCTCGTATTCCAGCGCCGTGATGCGGTCCTTTGCCGTCAGGATCGTGCGCTCGAGCTCCTTGAGCTCCGGCGTGATATAGCGTTCGCCCGTTGTGAGCGTCTGCTTGCGGATGTAGGTCTCCGGGACCTGGGCCGTCTGGCCCTTTGAGACCTCGATATAATAGCCGAACACGCGGTTGTAGCCGACGCGCAGGGTCTTGATGCCGGTCTTCTCGCGCTCCTCGGCTTCGATGCGAGCCAGCGTTCCCTTGCCGCCCGAGACGATGTCACGCAGCTGGTCCAGTTCTTCGCTGTAGCCGTCGCGGATCATGCCGCCCTCGCGCACGGAAAACGGGGGCTCGTCCACAATGGCGTTCCGAATTTCGTCCCGCAGGTCGGAAAGGTCGTCCAATTCGTCCAGCAGCACGCCGAACAGCGAGGCATGCAGCCCGCCGATGGCAGCGCGCAGCTCCGGCAGCGGCTCACAGCCGTTTCCGAGCGAAACCAGGTCGCGGCAGTTCGCCGCGCCTGTGACGATGCGGGCCGTCACGCGCTCATAGTCCGAGACATCCTGCAGCATGTGCACAAGCTCGTCGCGGCCGATGCTGTTTTTCGTCAGCTCCTCCACGGCGTCGAGGCGCGCGTTGATGCGCTTCGGGCTGAGCAGCGGCTTTTCCAGCCAGCTGCGCAGCATGCGGCTGCCCATGGCCGTTTTGGTATGGTCCAGCACCCACAGGAGGCTGCCGCGCTTTTCCCCCGCGCGCATGGTCTCCGTCAGCTCCAGATTGCGCCGGGCACTGAGATCCAGCTCCATAAAGCGGCCGCTGACATAGAATTCCAGCTCCCGCACATGGGAAAGGCCTGTTTTCTGCAGCTCACAGAGCGTCCGCAGCAGTGCGCCCGCACTGCGCCAGACCTCTGGCCGCTCCGTGAGGCCAAGCTCATCGAGCGGCCTGCCGAACTGTTTTTCCACAAGCTGTGCCGTCTCCTGCGGAGCAAACAGCTCGACCGCGCCAAGATCGGCGCAGCAGCTCAGCCGCTCCTGCAGTGTGCGGGTCAGCTCCTCGCTTTTGGCCGCGTCGCCGCCACGCAGCACCTCGGCCGGGGCAAAGCGCCCCAGCTCGGAGATGACGCGCTCCATGGCCTCTGCACCCTCGGCCTGCGTGGCATAAAACGCGCCGGTCGAAATATCGCAGAAGCTCAGGCCGTAGCGCCCGCCCTCGCCGAAGACGCAGGCAAAATAATTGTTGCGGCTCTCGTCGAGCATGGAGCTTTCGATGACCGTTCCCGGCGTGACGATACGGGTGATATCCCGCTTGACAAGGCCCTTGGCCAGCGCAGGGTCCTCCATCTGCTCACAGATGGCGACCTTGTAGCCGCGCGCGACGAGCCTTGCGATATAGCTCTCTGCCGAGTGATACGGCACGCCGCACATGGGGACCTGCTCGGACTTCTCCTTGCCGCGGTCCCGCGTTGTGAGCGTCAGGTCAAGCTCATGGGAAGCAAGCTTGGCATCGTCGGCAAACATTTCATAAAAATCGCCCAGACGGAAAAACAGGATGCAGTCCGGGTGCCGTTCCTTGATCTCCAGATACTGCCGCATCATCGGCGTCAGTTCAGCCATACTTCTTCTCCTTCTGTCGTGCCGTCAGGCGAGCTCGCCCGTCAGGCTCCACGTCGTGCTGCCCGTGATGCGCACATCGCGGAACTGGCCGATGAGCCCGTCGCCGCCAGACAGGCGCACGAGGCGGCCGCCGTCCGTGCGGGCCGTGAGCAGGTCGCCGTCGCGTCCGTCGATGAGCACGCGGAACGTCCGGCCGATATAGGCACGGTGCTTTTCCTCCGAAATGCGGTTCTGCAGGGCGACGAGGCGGTCGAAGCGGCGGTTTTTCTCCTCCTTCGGCGTGGGATCTGGCATGGAGGCCGCGGGCGTGCCGCCGCGCGGCGAGAAAATAAACGTAAACAGCGCGTCATAGCGCACGCGCCCGATCAGGCGCAGCGTGTCCTCAAATTCCTCCTCCGTCTCGCCGGGGAAGCCGACGATGACATCGGACGTGAGCACGAGCTCCGGCATGAGGCTGCGGCCGTAATCCACGAGCTCGAGATACTGCGCGCTCGTATAGCGGCGGTTCATGGCGTGGAGCACACGGTCGTTTCCGGACTGGAACGGCAGATGGAACTGCTTGCAGATCTTCGGATAGGCCGCGATGGTGTCAAACAGCTTATGACTGGCATCCTTGGGATGGGACGTCATAAAGCGCAGGCGGAAATCGCCCGGCAGGCTC
This sequence comes from Faecousia intestinalis, assembly GCF_040096185.1. Taxonomy (NCBI): domain Bacteria; kingdom Bacillati; phylum Bacillota; class Clostridia; order Eubacteriales; family Oscillospiraceae; genus Faecousia; species Faecousia intestinalis. The sequence continues at coordinate 36,218 of NZ_JBBMFF010000254.1, forward strand.
GCGATCTGCGCCATGAGGTCGGCGAAATCCACGCCGAGGCCGAGGTCCTTGCCGTAGGAATTGACGTTCTGGCCGAGCAGCGTGATCTCCTTATAGCCCTGCGCGATCAGCGCGCGGCACTCCTGCAGGATGTCCTCCGGCTGGCGGGAGCGCTCTCGGCCGCGCACATAGGGCACGATGCAGTACGAGCAGAAATTGTTGCAGCCGTACATGACGGAGACCCACGCCTTGAGCTTATTCTCGCGCACGACGGGCAGGCCCTCGGCAATGGCTCCGGCAGAATCCTCCACGGAGAACACGCGCTTGCCTGTCGTCAGCACGCCGAGCAGCAGCTGCGGCAGCTCCCACAGGTGGTGTGTGGAGAACACGCCGTCCACATAGGGATAGGACTTGCGCACGCGCTCGACCACGGCGGGCTGGCCCATCATACAGCCGCACAGGAAGATCTTCTGCCGCGGGTGGCGGCGGCGGGTATGCACGAGCGCGCCGACGTTGCCGAACACGCGCTGCTCGGCGTGCTCGCGGATGGCGCAGGTATTGAAGATGACGAGGTCCGCGCCCTCAGGGCCGTCCGTCAGGCCGTAGCCGCAGTGCTCGAGCATGCCGCGGATCTGCTCGGAATCCGCCTCGTTCTGCTGGCAGCCGTAGGTCTCCACAAAGGCCACAGGCGTGATTCCCTGCGCCTGCCAGTATTCGCGCACCCGTCCGCAGAAGCCCTCCTGCCGCTGCAGAGCCTCGGGAGAGATCACAGTCGTTTTCTTTTCCAAAAGAGGAGTTCCTCCCAATTCATGAGATTCTTATTCAGTTTAGTATTTTATCATTCTTTCCGCCCCATTGCAAGTGGGGATTCCCCGGAAGCATCCCACTTTCGTTTTTATCTTGCCCCATTCGGAAAAGTATGATATGATACTCCAGAGGTGATATCCATGGAAGAAAATCAGAAGGACATGCCCGCCGTACAGGAGACGCCGGAGGCGCCGCAGTCCGAATTTGTGCCCAGCCCGAAGTGGAAGCGCGTGCTGGCGTGGGTGCTGTTTGCCATCGTCGTGCTCGGCATCGCCAGCTGGCTGCTGAATATCGCCGTGCCGGAATGGCCGGAGAAGCTCTTTGGTTATACTCGGGGTTGATCCCGGCTATGCGACGACCGGCTTCGGCCTCATCCGGGCGGAGCGCGGGACCTATGCCCTGCTGCGCTACGGCACGGTCACGACCCCGGCGGGGCTGCCGTTCCCGCAGCGGCTGAACATTCTGTTTGAGGACATGACGCAGCTGCTGGAGGTCACGAAGCCCGAGGCCGTCGCCGTGGAGGAGCTATTCTGGGGGCACAATATCACGACCGGCATCGGCGTTTCGCACGGACGCGGCGTCATCCTGCTCGCCATCGAGCGGGCGGGCGTGCCGCTGTTTGAATACACGCCCATGCAGGTCAAGCAGGCCGTCGTCGGCTACGGCAAGGCGGAGAAGCATCAGGTCATGGATATGACGCGCCGCCTGCTCCGGCTGGACCGCATGCCCCGGCCGGACGATGCGGCCGATGCCATCGCCATCGCGCTGTGCCATGCGCGCTCGTCCACGTCGCAGCTGGCACGGCTCATGGGAGGAAAACCGTAATGTTTTATTATTTCAACGGTGAGGTCACGCTTCTCGAGAGCAATCTGGCCGTCATCGACTGCGGCGGTGTCGGCTACGCCTGCCGGACGTCGTCCTATACGCTCTCGCGCCTGCATGTGGGCGAGCGCGCGAGGCTCTATACCTACTGCAGCATCCGCGAGGATGCGTTCGATATCTACGGCTTCAGCACGCGCGAGGAGCTGCGGAATTTTGAGCTGCTGCTCGGCGTGACCGGCGTCGGCGCGAAGGCCGCGCTGGCCATTCTGTCGTCCACCACGCCGGACCGCTTTGCGCTTGCCATCTTCTCGCAGGATGAGAAGGCCCTGACGGCCGCGCCGGGCGTCGGCAAAAAGCTGGCCCAGCGCATCCTGTTGGAGCTGAAGGACAAGCTCGGTGGCGCCGCACCGGCAGAGGGCGGCATTTCGCTCCCGGCCGGGGATGTGCCCGCCGCCTCCGGCAGCGCGCTGGCGCTGGCGCAGGCCGCACTGGCCGAGCTCGGTTACCGCCCGCAGGAGATCACGGCGGCGCTGCGCAGCTTTGAGCCCGAGGGCATGAAGACGGAAGAGATCGTGCGGCAGTGCCTGCGCGCCATGGTGATGAGGTAAGAACATGAGCATCGATTTTTCACAGGACTACGAGGCCCCGCTCGTAACAACGAGCTTCACGCCCGCAGACGAGTCCGAATTCTCGCTGCGGCCGAAGCGCCTGACGGAATATAACGGGCAGGAGAAGGTCAAGGAAAACCTGTCTGTTTACATTGAGGCCGCACGCCGCCGCAACGAGCCACTCGACCATGTGCTGCTCTACGGTCCTCCCGGCCTCGGCAAGACGACGCTTGCCGGCGTTATCGCCAACGAAATGGGCGTGCATATCCGCGTGACGTCCGGCCCCGCCATCGAAAAGGCGGGCGATCTGGCCGCGCTGCTGACGAACCTCTCCGAGGGCGACATTCTCTTTATTGATGAAATTCACCGCCTGAACACCGCCGTGGAGGAGATCCTCTACCCCGCCATGGAGGATTTTGCCATCGACATCATCGTCGGCAAGGGGCCATCGGCCAACTCCATCCGGCTCGATCTGCCGCGTTTCACGCTCATCGGCGCCACAACGCGCGCCGGGCAGCTCTCCGCCCCGCTGCGCGACCGCTTCGGCGTGTCGTTCCGGCTGGAGCTGTATACGCCGGAGGAGCTGTGCCGCATCATCACGCGCTCTGCCGCCCTCATGGGCATGCGCATCGACGCGGACGGCGCAATGGAGCTGGCCTCCCGCAGCCGCGGCACGCCGCGCATCGCCAACCGCATGCTCCGCCGCGTGCGCGACTTCGCCCAGCTGTATTACGACGGCGTCATCACCCGCGAGGCGGCCGACCACGCGCTCGGCAAGCTTGAGGTCGACAAGCTCGGGCTCGACGCGACGGATCGCCGCATGCTCACGGCCATCATCCGCTACTATAACGGCGGCCCCGTCGGCCTGGAGACGCTCGCGGCGACCATCGGCGAGGAGGCCGTCACGCTGGAGGACGTCTACGAGCCCTATCTGATGCAGATCGGCTTCCTGACACGCACGCCCCGCGGGCGTTGTGTTACGCAGCTTGCCTACGACCACCTCCATCTGCAAAATAACAATGCAGAGCAATTGACTCTTTGAACGGAAATTTTGAGGCTTTTCGTCGAAATCGCACAATTGTTTTTTTCTAACAAAATATTTTTTCATCCACTATTGACAAAGGGCGGAAAGATGCTTATAATAGGCACTGTCCACGGGATATAGATTTCCGGGGATGCGCCGCCTGCTTTGGCGGCACGTATCAACCGACCCTGTATCAGGAAAACCAGCAATTTTGATGGACGAAGCGTCAGGGCAATTTTTTTCAAGAGAGGTTACCAACATGTACGAAGACAAGACTTTAGTTTGCAAGGAATGCGGCGCCGAATTCGTGTTCACCGCCGGTGAGCAGGAGTTCTACGCGGAGAGAGGCTTCCAGAATGAGCCCCAGCGCTGCAAGGCCTGCCGTGACGCTCGCAAGAATGCTGCCCGCAGCCCGAGAGAGTACTTCACTGCTGTCTGCGCCAACTGCGGCGGCGAAGCTCGTGTTCCCTTCGAGCCGAAGACCGATCGCCCGGTCTACTGCAGCGAGTGCTTCGCGAAGATGCGCGAGAACGGCTGATCTTACCGCAAGCCACGACCGGCGTCCCGTTGGGGCGCCGGTTTTTCACGCTTCCCTGTCCGCGAGTCGTGGACAGCTCTTGTCTGCGGCAAAGTCGGTTTTGCAGAGCAGAACGCCGGACTTGCGTTTTTCCGCGCCGTGTGGTATGCTCTGCCTGTCAAAATTGCAAAAATTGGATTTTGCGTCATCATTCTGCATTTTTTCCGCCATATCGGGCGGTGAAGCATAAGAGGGAGTCAAGGCGATTCCCTTCCCGGAGGAAACAGCAATGGACCGAAAGAAACAGATCGCCGCCCTGACGGACGACGAAGGAGAGCGCCTGCTGCTGGCACAGGCCTGTGAACGGCTGACAAGGGCGGAGCAGCGCGGCATTCCCGCCGCGACCGTGTTCCTGACGCCGCGGGAGCAGGCCCTGCTGCGGCAGCTCCTGCCGCAGTGCCGCTTTTGGGGCGGCACGCCGGACGCGGAGCGAGCCGTGGCCTACTGGCTGCCGGAATACGAAGACGAGGACGACTACCGGGAAAACGGGCCGGTCGCCTGCCTGCGCGCCGCATTTTTTGAGGAAAATGCCGTCGGACACCGCGACATGCTCGGCGCGCTCATGGGCTGCGGCATCCGCCGCGAGGCCGTCGGCGACCTGTGCCTGCAGCCGCGTCAATGCGACCTGTTCGTCACGGCGGAGCTTGCACCGTATCTCCTCGACAACCTGACCTCCGCCGGGCGGGCCCACCTGACGCTCACGCGCATCGCCCCCTCGCAGGCAGATCGTCCGCCGCAGGCCCTGCAGGAGCTGCGCGTGACGGTCTCCTCGCCCCGGCTGGACAGCGTGATCTCCGCCGCATTCCATCTGAGCCGTGGCAGCGCGGCCGATGCCGTCGCGGCCGGGCGGGTCAATCTCAACGACCTGCCCTGCCTGAAGCCCGACCGCGCCGTGCAGGAAAACGACACCGTCTCCGTGCGCGGGCTCGGCAAGCTGCGCGTGCTCGCCCTCGGCGGGCTGACAAAGAAGGGCCGCCTCGCCCTGACACTCGGCAAATATCTATAAAGAAGCACTCGGCAGCGATGCTGCCGAGTGCTAATTTTCGCTAATTTTCGCTTATTTTTCGATCAGGAGCTCCGCGACCTGAATGGTATTCGTCGCAGCGCCCTTGCGGATCTGATCGCCGCAGCACCAGAGCGTCAGGCCGTTGTCGTCAGTCAGGTCCGGACGGATGCGGCCGACATAGACAAGGTCCTGATCGGACGTGTCGAGCGGCATGGGATACTCGTGGTTGCCGAGGTCGTCGACCAGACGGCAGCCCGGCGCAGCGGCAATGGCATGGCGTGCCTCGCGGACGGACACGGGCTTGTCAAAGCGCAGTGTGACGGAAATGGAGTGGCTGCGCACGACCGGTACACGGACACAGGTACACGTTACGCGCAGGTCCGGCAGGTGCATGATCTTGCGGCCCTCGTTCTGCATCTTCATTTCCTCGCTCGTATAGCCCTCGTACTGCTCGCCGCCGATCTGCGGGATGAGGTTATAGGCGATCTGGTGCGAGAAGACCTTCGGCTGCACGGGCTTGCCGGTGCGCAGTGCCTCGACCTCCTCGGCCAGCTCCACGGGGCCGCCCGCGCCTGCGCCGGAAACAGCCTGATACGTCGAGGCGACCATGGAGCGGATCGGGCTGATGGCGTTGAGCGCGTTCACGGCCGTGACCGTGATGATCGTCGAGCAGTTTGCGCTGGCGATGATGCCGTGGTGCAGCTTCACATCCTCCGGGTTGACCTCCGGGATGACGAGCGGCACATCGTCGTCCATGCGGTAGGCGGACGAGTTGTCCACAAACACCGCGCCCGCGCGCACGACCTCCGGCGCATAGAGGCGGGCGATGTCGCTCTCGGCGGCGCCGAGCACGATATCAAGGCCGCGGAAGTTCTCCTCCGACGGCTCCTGGATCATGACGGGGCGGCCGTTCCACTCCACGACCTTGCCCGCGCTGCGGCTGCTGGCAAACAAGCGCAGCTCCGAGATCGGGAACTGACGCTCCGCAAGGATCTTCATCATTTCGCGGCCGACCGCACCGGTCGCACCGAGAATACCGACTTTATACAATTTCATGGTAATAACCCCCCAGGCGCTTATTTGACAAACGCATTATATAGTACGCGGATCGCATCCGCATAGTCCTTGTTATCGACACCCAGAATGATGGCCTGCTCGTCCGGTCCCTGCGAGATCATGCGGATGTTGATGCCGGCCTTGCCGAGCGCGGCGAAGATCTTGCCGGACGTGCCGACGCGGAAGGCCATCTTGCGGCCGACGACGGCGATGACGGCAATGTGATCGTTGATCTGGATGCTGTCCGGGCGGATCTCGCTGCGCAGCTCGTCGAGCAGGCTGTACTGGTTCGGCGTGAGCGCCTCCGTCGGCATGGCAAGCGAAATGCAGTCGATGCCGCTCGGCGTGTGCGCCACAGGAATGCTGTTGTTCTCAAAGACCTCCAGAATGGCGCGCAGCGTGCCCACGGCGCCGGAAAGGCCCTTTTTCGACACGGTGACGATGGAAAAATCGCACTTTCCCGCAATGCCGGTCACAAAGCGCTCCGGGTTCGGGGCCTCGACAAAGCTCTCCGTGATGAGCGTGCCGGGATGGTCCGGCTCGTTCGTATTGCGGATGTTGAGCGGGATATTCTTCTCGCGCACCGGGAAGATCGTCATTTCATGCAGCACCTGCGCGCCGCTGTAGGAAAGCTGGCGCAGCTCGCTGTAGGTCGCGCGCTCGATGGAGCGCGGATGATCGACAATACGGGGATCGGCCATGAGAATGCCGGAGACATCCGTCCAGTTTTCATAGACATCCGCATCCAGCGCCGCCGCGGCCAGCGCGCCCGTGATATCCGAGCCGCCGCGCGTGAGCGTGCGGAGCTTACCGTCCGGCATCAGGCCATAGAAGCCCGGAATGACGACGCACTTGTCCCTGGCCAGCGCGCGCAGCGCGGCATAGGATTTCTCCTGATCGATGGTGCCGTCATAGTGGAAGAACAGCCACTGCGCGGCGTCCACGAACGTAAAGCCGAGGTAATCGGCCATAAGCAGGGCGGAAAGGTACTCGCCGCGCGAGACGAGCTCATCGCGGGAAATGCCCTGCTCCATCTGACTGCGCAGGCGGTCGAGCACGCCCTCGAGATCGACCCGCAGGCCAAGCTCGCGGTGGATGTCGCCGTAGCGCTCGCGGATCATCTGATAAATGCCGTCGCACGACACACCGTACTGCAGGTGCGCATAGCACAGATACAGCAGATCGGTGATCTTATTGTCGCCCGCGCTGCGCTTGCCCGCCGCCGAAACGACCACCACGCGCCGCGAGGGATCAGACCGGATGATATCCCGGATCTTTTGATACTGACCGGCGTCCGCCATGGACGACCCGCCGAATTTTGCAACCTTCAGCATGGCTTTCCCCCATCCTTAACGGAGCGACGCCAGGAAGCCGCCGGTTTCCGTCAGTTTTCTCTCTCTGGCCCAGGCGTGGATCTCCGAGACCGCCACGGGCGTTGTTATTATACCGCAGTCGAGCATTTTGTCAATACGCGTTTGCAGCCAGCGGTCCATGCCGTTGACGCGGACATAATACGGCCGCATGATGCTGCTGTTGTCCACGCGCGCCGGGCGGAGCTTGTCCGTGTAGAAGCGCGTCAGGCCGTTGCGGATATCGAGGCAGTCCTGCATGACGTTGTAGGCCGTTGGGAAGCGCCCCGCGCCCTGCCCATAGAAGCTCTGCTTGCCGATGTGCATGCCCGTGATGGAGATCAGGTTGAAATTCTCCGGGACGGCAGCCTCGTGCATGCCCTGCGGCATCATCGCAGGCTCGAGATAGCAGGCCACATCACCGCTGTCCAGCAGGCGGGCGCTTGCCATCAGCTTGACGACGCGATGCATTTTCCGCGCCGCGCCGATATCGCAGGCACGGACGCCCGCGATGCCGAACGTCGTGACCTCCGGCTCCTGCACGACGCAGCCAAAGGCGACGTTCGTGGAGATGACAAGCTTGCGCCGCGCATCCGCGCCGTTCAGGTCCTCCGTTGGGTCGACCTCGGCGTAGCCGAGAGCCTGCGCCTGACGCAGGGCATCTTCGAATTTCAGCCCGGACGTCGTCATGGTGTCGAGGATATAATTCGTCGTTCCGTTCATGATCCCGCTGACGCGGAGCACCGGTTCCATATCGAGCGTGCTCTCCAGATTCGTCAGCCAGCGGATGCCGCCGCCGACGGCCGCGGAGCAGCGCAGCGCGACATGATTCTCCCTGGCAAGCTGCACCAGCTCGCCATAACGCTCCGACATAAGCTGCTTGTTCGCCGTGACGACGTTCTTGCCCGCACGCAGCGCGGCGCACATATACTCATAGGCAGGCTGACGGCCACCCATGACCTCGATGGCGGTATCCACCGTCGGATCCGAGACGATCCGGCTGAAATCCGATGTGACCGGGCAGTTCAGATCCGGACGGGGCCTGCGGCTGAGCACATAGGCGATCTCCATATCCGTGCGCTCCTGCACGAATTCGTAAACGCCGCCGCCCACCGTACCGCAGCCCAGCAGTGCGATGCGCATCGGTCTGTCCTCTCTCCACAACATGAAATCGCTCTCCTTCCGCATCCGGCGTTCAAAAAAAGAAGGCAGGGCGGCCTGCAGCAGCTGCTGCTCCGGCGCCTGCCGCACACAGCCCCGCCGCACGGCGCAGGCAAGCGTGACGTTCTCCAGCCGCTCCGTACGCGGCACAGTACAGTCATGAAACTTCCGGAAAAAGCTCTTGCATTTTTCTGCTTTGCAGTATATCATAGCTTTTGCGAAAACGCAAGAATTTCATTGAAATTCCGATTGAGGGAGGCAGTCTCATGCACTTCTGGAAATATTGCGGCGCCGGAAACGACTTTGTGATCCTCGAGAACTTCGACGGCTCCATCGCGCCGGAGCGCTATGCCGCACTGGCCGCGACACTGTGCCGGGAACATTTTTCCGTCGGCGCAGACGGGCTGATGGTGCTCGAGCCGCCCGCGCAGGGCGGCGACTGCCGCATGCGCTTTTATAACCGCGACGGCTCCACGGCCGAGATGTGCGGCAACGGCGCGCGCTGCCTCTGCCGCCACTGCCACGACCGCGGCCTTGCATCAGGGCCGGTGCAGCGCATCGAAACGCCCGCCGGGCTTGTCACGGGCAGGCGCATCGCAGCCGACCGCTACCGCATCCGCCTGAACCGCCCGAGCGTCGTTCGCCTGCACGTTGAGGCGGAGGGCGTGCGCTGCGCCTATCTGGAGCTGGGCGAGCCTGGCATCCCGCACGCCGTTGTGCTGACGGAGCTGGACCGTCCGCGCGCCGAGCTGCGTGAGCTGGCCGCGCGCCTGCGCAGCAGCCCCGCCTTCCCGCGCGGGGCCAACGTCAACCTCTGTGCCGTGACCGGGGAAAACCGGGTCCGCCTGCTGACGTTCGAGCGCGGCGTCGAGGACTTCACGCTCGCCTGCGGCACCGGAACGGGCGCGACCGTCGCGGCCCTGGCCCGGCTCGGCCTTGTCAGCGGCGGCGGCACGCAGGTGCAGACGGACGGCGGCCTGCTCAGCGTCGATCTGGACGGCGAGGACATCGATCTCACCGGCCCGGCCGAGCTGACCTTCACCGGCGATCTTCCCGAGCTTCCCGCCTGAACCCCATTTGACAACGCCGCCCACACGCGGTATAATAAGATCAATCATTATAAAAGGAGCGATCCACCATGAACGAGATCTTCCGTTTCCATCACGAGGATGGCGAGCATACGCATCCGCACGAGCACGGCCATTCCCACAGCCACGAGGGCTGCGACCCGCACGACTGTGCCGCCTGCGGCTCCTGTGACCCTATGCAGGAGACCGTTGCCCTGCTGCAGTATATGGTCAACCACAACGCCGCCCATGCAAACGAGCTGGCGCAGCTTGGCCGGAAGCTCACGGAGCTTGGCAACCGCGAGGCCGGTGAGCAGGTGCTTGCCGCCGTTTCCGAGTTTGAAAAGGGCAATCTGCGCCTGTCCGCCGTGCTCGCTTCTCTGAAATAAAGGAGGGACTGCATATGTGCCTGTCCACTGTCTACAAAAACACCGTCACGCCCGAGACCGTCGCCATGAAGAACGTCATGAAGATCGAGTGCCAGGGCGATATGGTCATCCTGACCGACCTGATGGAGCGCCAGATGGCCATCCACGGCGAGCTGGTGATGGCAAACCTCGTAGAAGGCGTTGCCGTCGTGCGTGAGGCCGCCTGATCGATCATTTTCGCGCAGAAACATTCAAAAATCGCTTCGGCCCATTTCCGACCGAAGCGATTTTTTTGCGGCGCGCTCCTCAGGGCTGAAAGATCCCGAGCGGCGGGGCCGCGAACGTAAACAGAACGAGCGCCGCGCCATAGAGCATGACGGCCAGCAGCGAAGCGCCCGTCAGCCTGCGCGCAGGCCCGCTGCGGCTGAGCCGCGCGGCAAGCAGGAAGCCGCCCGCCATGGCCAGGACATACAGCGTCAGGTCGACGGCAAGCCCCTGCACGCCGAGCGCGCGCAGGCCGTAATAGAGCGCCAGCAGGAAGACCGGCTGCAGCACGATGGCCGGGAAAAAGCCTGCCCAGACGGCAATGCGCCGCGGCCCGCGCGCCAGCACGAGCGCCGCGGCAAGCATGGGCCAGTACAGCAGCTTCAGGTGCTCCCAGACGCTCTCGTTCACCGGTGAAATGAGGGCGAACAGCGGATTCGGCAGCGCCTGCCACAGGAAATGCAGCCCCGCGCCCGCCAGGATCGCGCCGAGCGCCGTCAGGAGCCAATGTCGTTTCATTTCATCCCCTCCCCTGCCAGTCTATGCCGCGTTCCTTGTGATTCTGCACAAAATATTGTCCTGTTTTTCTACTTCGTTTTTGCGACATTCACGTTTTCTTAACAGAAATCGCCGGGTAAATATGATATAATGAGGATGTCAAGACGCGTGCGCCTGCGCGCGGAAAACTGTTTCAAAGAAGGAGATGCCTTTTGAATCTGCTGTTCTTTCTGACCCCGAAGGCGACCTGCTGCTATCTCTATGCCGACTACACGCTCCGGCAGGCCATGGAGCGCATGGAGCACTCCGGCTACTCGGCCCTGCCGATCCTGACCCGTGAGGGTACTTATTGCGGCACGCTGACCGAGGGCGACCTGCTCTGGGCAACGAAGAAGCTCTGCTGTATGGACTTCCGCGATACGGAGGAGCACAGCATCATGGAGATCGCCCACCGGCGCGACAATCTGCCGGTCTCCGTCTCCACGGATATGCAGGACCTGCTCGTAAAGGCAACGGATCAGAACTTTGTCCCCGTCGTGGATGACAAGGGGGACTTTATCGGGATCGTCACCCGCCGCGCCATCATGCGCTATTTTCTGGAGCAGATGCGCGTTCCCGTCGGCGCAGCCGCGGAAAATTGAATTCCATAATAAAACCATAACAAAAACGTCCTGCACGGCTGCGCCGTGCAGGACGTTTTTCTTGTCAGGCCGTCGAGAATTCCGTCCAGCCGAAGGTTTCGGAGGGAAGGATAGTGTGAAAGGAAACCGTCAGGGTTTCCTTTCGCGTCAAATAACCCGCCGCAGCGGCAGAATTGCAAAATCATGCTGCAAAATTTGATTTTTGCAATTCTGAAAGCAGCTTGGCAGAAAAGTCCGAAGGAACTTTTGGGCCAAGCTGCTGCACGGCATGGCCGTGCAGGACTTTTCTATTACACCTCGAACATGAGGTCGCCGTAGGTCGGCACCGGCCAGATGTCCTTGTCGACGATCAGCTCCAGACGATCGATCGGATCGCGCAGGTCCTGCATGGCGGGCATGATCATATCGTGGCAGAACACCGCCATATCATGCACATTGTCCATGCGGCCGAGCTGCTCGACCAGTCCCTCGAGATGATGCTCGGCGGAGGCGGCCTTCGTCAGCAGCTCGCTCGTCTGGCACAGCAGCGTCTCCTGCACGCCGGTCGGCGCGGCCGGGCAGGCCGTGTGGACCTTGCAGACGGAGTCGGCCAGCCGCGTGCAGTTGCGGACGACGGCGGGGATATAGTGCTTGCCCGCCATGTGCAGCATGGTGCGCGCCTCGATGGAGATGACCTTCGTGTAGGTCTCATACATGATCTCACTGCGGGACTCCAGCTCCGCGCGGGTGAACACGCCGAACTTGCCAAACAGCTGCACGGCCTTATCCGTCGTCAGGCTGGGCACGGAGGAGACCATGCTCGGCAGATTCGGCAGGCCACGGCGCGCTGCCTCGGCGATCCAATCGGCGCTGTAGCCGTTGCCGTTGAAGATGACGCGGCTGTGCTTGCGCAGGTTCTCGGCGATGACGCGGTTGGCGTCCGCCGTAAAGTCCGTGCTGCCCTCCAGCTCGTCTGCCGCCTCGCAGAAGGCCTCGGCGACGATGGTATTGAGCACGGTGTTCGCCGTGGCGATGCAGTCGGACGAGCCGACCATGCGGAATTCGAACTTGTTGCCGGTGAAGGCAAACGGTGAGGTACGGTTGCGGTCCGTGGCATCCTTGTTGAGGACGGGCAGCGTCGAAACGCCGGTATCGAGCTGGCCGCCCGCGATGCAGCCCGCGGCCGTGCCGTTCTTCACGATCTGCTCCACAACATCCTCGAGCTGATTGCCGAGGAAAATGGAGACAATGGCGGGAGGCGCCTCGTTCGCGCCGAGGCGGTGGTCATTGCCGACGCAGGCTGTGGACATGCGCAGGAGGTCCGCATGGCGGTCGACGGCCTTGATGATGCACGAGAGCACCAGCAGGAACTGCAGGTTGTCGTTCGGCGTCTTGCCGGGGTCGAGCAGGTTCTCGCCGAGGTCGCTCGTGATGGACCAGTTGTTATGCTTGCCGGAGCCGTTGACACCGGCGAAGGGCTTCTCGTGCAGCAGGCACACAAGACCGTGCTGTGTGGCGACGCGCTTCATCGTCTCCATCATGAGCTGGTTCTGGTCGACGGCGACGTTGCAGGTGCAATAGATCGGCGCGCACTCGTGCTGGGCCGGGGCGACCTCGTTGTGCTGGGTCGTCGCGGTGATGCCCATCTTCCAGAGCTCCTTGTTCAGATCCTTCATGAACGCGCCGACGCGCTCCCGGATGACGCCGAAATACTGATCGTCCAGCTCCTGCCCCTTGGGTGCAGGCGCACCGAACAGGGTGCGGCCGGTATAGATGAGGTCGCGGCGCTTGAGATACTTTTCACGGTCTACAATAAAATACTCCTGCTCCGCGCCGACGGACGGGATCACACGCTCGGCCTGCGTGTTGCCGAACAGGTGCAGAATGCGGACGGCCTGCTGGCTCAGCGCCTGCATGGAACGCAGCAGCGGGGTCTTGTTATCGAGCGCCTCGCCGGAATAGGCCACAAAGACCGTCGGGATGCACAGGATCGTACCGCAGGCCATTTCCTTCACGAAGGCCGGGGACGTCATGTCCCAAGCCGTGTAGCCGCGGGCATAATGTGTGGAGCGCAGACCGCCGGAGGGGAAGGAGGACGCATCCGGCTCGCCCATGATGAGCTGCTTGCCCGTCAGGTTCAGGATCTCCTTGCCGTTCTCGTCCGGCGCGGAGAGAAACGAATCGTGCTTCTCCGCCGTGACGCCCGTGAGCGGCTGGAACCAGTGGGTGTAGTGCGTGGCGCCCTTCTCAATGGCCCATTCCATCATGGCCTTGGCCACGACATCCGCCGAGGCCATGGAGATCTGACCGCCGTGCTCGACCACGCTCATGACCTCCGCATAGACCTTCTTCGGCAGACGCTCCTGCATGACGGCTCTGCTGAATACATTTTCCCCAAAATATTCGGATACCTTCATTGGAATTCCTCCCTGTCTGATTCTTGCCGCAGCCTGTAGCCGCTCACAAATTACCGTCTCAGTGTAACGAAATCCGGCCGGAATTGCAAGTGTTTTTGCAGCGGCAGGCACGATTTCAGAGGCGTGCCCAAACGCGGCAGTTATTTGCCGTCAAGATTTGGACATTTTCCCATGAATTTTATCATTTTCTCCAACGGATTTTTCAATATAAACTTTTTCGCATGCAGGAGCGGCGGAATTTTCCTGCATAAATTGCATTCTGCTCTCCATACTACCGGCAGGAGTGTGAAGCCATGCTGATCTCTTTTCTCCGCACCGTCGTACTATATCTGCTGCTCATCGTGACCGTCCGCCTGATGGGCAAGCGGCAGATCGGCGAGATGGAGCCTGCGGAATTCGTTGTGACCATGCTGTTGGCCAATTTGGCAGCCATCCCCATGCAGGACAGCGCCATTCCCCTGCTGTCCGGTCTGGTGCCGATCCTCGTCATTCTCGGGCTGGAGCTGATTCTGGCCGCCGTTTCGCTGCGTTCCATCCGGATGCGCCGCCTGCTGTGCGGCAAGCCCGTCATTCTCATGCAGGACGGGAAAATTCTCGAGCGGAACCTGCAGCGCACGCGCGTGAACCTCGACGAGCTGACCATGCATCTGCGGGAGAAGGGCATTTTCGACCTCAGCACCGTGAAATTCGCCATTCTGGAGACGAACGGCCAGCTCTCGACCCTGCTGTATGCCAAGGAGCAGCCCGCTTCGGCGCGTGACGCGGGCATCCGCGTGCGGGAGACGGAGCTGCCCGTCACGATCATATCTGCCGGGCGCATTCTGGCGGAAAATCTGCATCTGGCAGGGCGGGACGGCGGCTGGCTCGAGGCGGAGCTGAAGCGGCGGAGCCTCACAGCGGAGCAGGTGCTCCTGCTGACAGTCGATGCCGCGGGGACGGTCTATCTTGTGCGGAAGGAGGACTTGGCATGAAGCTGTGCTGGCTTGGCTGCGGTATTCTGGCCGCGCTGCTGGCGCTGTCGCTTCTGTGCGGCCTGCTCACGCAGTGCAGCACACGGGACGCCGCCGCCGCGCTCGAACTGGCGCTCGACGCGCTAGACCGGGACGAGACGGCGCAGGCCGTGGAGGCAAGCGCGCAGGCCCGGCAGCACTGGCAGCGCCATCGCCGCTTTCTCTGCGCCGTGCTGAGCCACGACGAGCTCGACGGCATTGAGCAGGGCTTTGCGGAGCTGCGGGCCTATTCCGCCGTGGGCGACGCAGCGGAGCTGCGCAGCCGCTGCGAGGTCCTTCTGCTGCAGCTGCAGCACATCGCGCAGCTGGACGCGCCGTATGCCGAGAACTTTCTCACCTGCCCGGTGCGGATTTAGGCAGGCTTGTCATTCCGAGGAGCGAAGCGACGTGGGAATCTCTGGCAAACGATCTCGAATTCGCCGAAGTCCACCGAAACTTCGGTCCGGTTCTGCAAAATTGTACCCCAAGGGTGCTTCCTCGCGCTGCGCCCCCAGCAGGGGCCATGCAATAACGCGCCCGACTTTTTCCCATGCGGGGGTTGACCAATATGCATGCAAGGCTGTATAATAGGCGCAGGACGGACCCGTGCGGTCCGACGGGAGGCTAATTATGCTTACGCAAACACTCGATCAGCAATATCTTGCCCACACCTATAACCGTTTTCCGCTGGAGATCGTCGGCGGTAAGGGCTCGCTCCTCCGCGGCGCGGACGGGCGGGAGTACATCGACCTCGGCAGCGGCATCGGCGTGAATATCTTCGGCATGGACGACGACGAATGGCGCAATGCCGTTACGGCGCAGCTCGGCCGCTTCCAGCACGTCTCCAATCTCTACTACTCCGAACCGGCCGCGAAGCTCGCGCAGATGCTCTGCGAGCGAACCGGCCTGAAGCGGGTCTTTTTCTCGAACTCCGGCGCGGAATCCAACGAATGCGCCATCAAGGCCGCCCGCAAATGGGCCGCCGAACACAAGGGCCCGGAATACTGCAGCATCATCACCCTGCGCGGCAGCTTCCACGGCCGCACGCTCGGCACGCTGGCCGCGACGGGGCAGGATGTGTTCCACCGCGACTATCAGCCGCTGCCCGGCGGCTTCCTCTACGCGCAGCCCGGCGAATGTGAAGCCCTCGAGCGCCTTGCCGCAGAGCACCCCTGCGCCGCGATCCTCTTTGAGGCCGTGCAGGGCGAGGGCGGCGTGCGCCCCATCGGGCAGGAATTCGCCTCCTGCCTGCAGGAGGTCTGCCGCAAGCATGACCTGCTGCTCATGGCAGACGAGGTCCAGCTCGGCAACGGCCGCAGCGGCAGCCTCTACGGCTATATGAACTACGGTCTGCAGCCCGACGTCGTCTCCACGGCAAAGGGCATCGGCGGCGGTCTGCCCCTCGGCGTGACCATGTTCGGCGAGCGCGTGGCAGACGTCTTCCACCCCGGCGACCACGGCACGACGTTCGGCGGCAACCCCGTCTGCTGCGCAGGCGCAGTGAACATCCTCAGCCGCATCGACGACAGGCTGCTCGAAGGCGTGCGCGAGCGCTCGGACTATCTCCGCCGCACGCTGCAGGCCGCGCCCGGCATCCGCAGCGTCACCGGTATGGGCCTGATGCTCGGTCTGGAGATCGATATCCCCGCCCGCGAATTTGCGGAGCGCGCACTGCGCGAAGGCGTGCTCGTCACGACCGCCAAGCAGAAGATCCGTCTTCTGCCCGCGCTGAATATCCCCATGGAGCTGTTGAAAACTGCCGCCCAGGCACTGGTGCACTGCGCGGCTGAATAAGGAGGTACCCCATGAATCTAAACGGTAAAAGCTTTCTGACCCTGCTGGACTTCACCCCCGACGAGATCACCGGTCTGCTCGACCTCGCCGCCGCCCTGAAGGCCAAAAAGAAGGCCGGCGTCCCGCACGACACGCTCCGCGGGAAGAACATCGCGCTGATCTTTGAGAAGACCTCGACCCGCACGCGCTGCTCCTTTGAGGTGGCCGCGCACGACCTCGGCATGCACGTTACTTATCTCGACCCGACCGGCTCCCAGATCGGCAAAAAGGAATCCATTGCCGACACGGCCCGCGTGCTCGGCCGCCTGTATGACGGCATCGAATACCGCGGCTTCGGTCAGAGCATCGTGGAGGAGCTGGCAAAATACGCCGGCGTCCCCGTCTGGAACGGCCTGACGAACGAATTCCACCCCACGCAGATCTTGGCGGATATGCTGACGATCCGCGAGCACTTCGGCAGCCTGAAGGGCCGCAAGCTCGTGTTCCTCGGCGACTGCCGCTACAATATGGCAAACTCCCTGATGATCGGCTGCGCCAAGCTCGGCATGCACTTCGTGGCCAGCGGCCCGGAGGGCTACTTCCCCGATCCCGCGCTCATCGCCCGCTGCGAGGCCATTGCCGCCGAGACCGGCGCAACGCTGGCCTTTGAGACGGACCCGGCAAAAGCCGTCGCCGGTGCGGACGTGCTCTACACTGACGTCTGGGTCTCCATGGGCGAGCCGATGGAAGCCTGGGCCGAGCGTCTGGAGAAGATGCTCCCCTATCAGGTCAATCAGAAGCTCATGGACGCCGCCGGAGAAAAGGCCCTGTTCATGCACTGCCTGCCCGCGTTCCACGACCTCAACACCGGCATTGGCCGCCAGATCGGCGAGCAGTTCCATCTTGAGGCGCTGGAGGTGACGGACGAGGTCTTTGAGGGCCCGCGCTCCATCGTCTTCGACGAGGCCGAGAACCGCATGCACACCATCAAGGCCGTCCTCGCTGCCACGCTGGCTAACTAATCCTGATTCCTGATTAAAACATTTCATCAGGAATCCCGTGTGCTACGCACACTCGCATCGTGCTGACGCACGCT